>NZ_NAZB01000003.1:0-681 GCF_003055045.1 Heyndrickxia sporothermodurans | reverse complement strand
TGTATTGTCCATCATCGATGTTTATGATCGTAGTATTGTCGAATACTATATGGGATTAAGCTGCACAGCAAAAGACCTAAAACAAACTCTTTTGCGGGCATTATTCAAGCGCCAGCAGATAAATGAAAGGGAAAAACCTGTGATTCGCACAGACAATGGGCCACAGTTTATCTCCCATACCTTTGAAGAATTTTGTAAAAAATATACACTAGAACATGAAAGAATTCCACCAAAAACGCCAAATATGAATGCTCACATTGAGTCTTTTCATAGAATTTTTGAAGATGATTGTTTATCAAGATGGCAATTTGAAACGTATGCACAAGCCTATGAATCAGTCGCAGAGTTTATGGTGTTTTATAACGAAAGACGCATGCATTCTAGTATTTTAGACTTATCGCCAAATGAGTTTTATGAAAAGCAACAATGTGAAAACGTGAAAATCAAAGAGGTACGGGTTTAATCGCCCCTTCCATTTTTTTCTTCCTTTTGTCCCAAAAATTATTTCAGCCATTTCTGGAATGGAATCAAGGGCGACGATAGTCGGGCGTAGCCTTTACCCTTGAAGGAATGGAAGCAATGGCTATGATCTCAAAAGGACAAAAGGAAACGAAAAAGAATGTAGTTTTAAGATAAAGTGAGATTAAGAGAAATACTGTCCAAAATTCGGGGGTTAATCCG
>NZ_NAZB01000029.1:0-73724 GCF_003055045.1 Heyndrickxia sporothermodurans | reverse complement strand
TTGACTAATCGTAAGAAATAGGCGGAGGAATTCCGACTATTAGATCAAAAAACGTGAAATTAAGTAATTTTGCTTTGCTTAATCGGAAAATTTCCGTTTAAATACCCCGAACCGAGCTCTATTCTGCTGTTTACCCGGAAAATCTCCGCTTATTTGATTATCGTGCTTTAGTAAGAAATGCCAAATCATATCAATTATCCTAGTAATAGCATGTTAACAACAATTGTAAATAATTTTTCAAAAGCAAAATTAGAGACCAAATCATATGCGATTTGGTCTCTAATTATGTCCTCCATAAAAACGGACCTACTTACTAATAAAAGTAGCCTTTTTTCTTACTGTCGAGCTCAGCGACAATTATTTATTTAAAATTAAAAGTTCTACTACCTTTCTTGCTATGTCTCCATATATTTTCCCTAACGGATGATCTTCAGCATAGATAGAAGGAGCAAAGTCATCCTCATCCCAATCTGGTTGTTGTAATGGAAGCTGTCCTAGAAGTTCTGTTCTTAGTTCCTCAGCAAGTTTCTTTCCACCGCCACGTCCAAAAACATATTCCTTTTCACCTGTTACTTTGCTTTCAAAGTAGGACATGTTTTCGACGACACCTAACAGCTCATGTTCTGTTTTTAACGCCATTGCACCAGCGCGAGCAGCAACAAAGGCAGCTGTTGGATGTGGAGTAGTGACGATAATTTCTTTACAATGTGGTAGCATCGTATGTAAATCTAATGCGACATCCCCAGTACCTGGAGGTAAATCTAATAATAAATAATCCAAATCTCCCCACTCTACTTCAGTAAAGAAGTTATTTAGCATTTTTCCTAGCATTGGACCACGCCAAATAACAGGAGCGTTATCTTCAACGAAAAAGCCCATAGAGATGACTTTAACTCCGAGTCTTTCGACAGGAATGATTCGTTCGCCACGAACGACTGGACGATTCGTAACACCCATCATATCCGGCACACTAAATCCATAAATATCCGCATCAATTAAGCCAACCTTTTTGCCTTGACGAGCTAATGATACAGCCAAATTAACTGAAACCGTTGATTTTCCTACCCCACCTTTTCCGCTTGCAATCGCAATAAAGGTTGTTTTGCTTGTAGGTGATAAAAGATTGTTTCCTTGTTCTGCAGGCTCTGAACCTCTAAATTTTTGTAAAACTTCTTCTGGCAGTTCAGCAAAACGAATACCAACAGTGTTTGCACCCGCTTCTTTTAATGTATTGACTACTTGTGTTTGAAGTTGAAGTTGTTCGCTTGTCCCTGTTTTCGCAATCGCAATCTTCACACTTACATGTTCTTTTTCTTCTTTCACTTTTACTTCTAAAATTCCATTTGTTTCTTCTAGCGTTTTATGTAGGAAAGGATCTTTAATTCCTTTTAATAAATTGACTACTTCCTGTTCAGTTATCACTTCATACACCATCCTCGATGTGAATTCGATTACACCCACAAGTATAACATAATTTCTTTCTTCAAGAAGGGAAACTGCTTTCGTGTATAAAAAAGGCAATCGTTATCGTCTCGATTACCTTTTACTTTAAATCCTTTTCATTTGTAAAATATCTCATGATTCCATTGTAAATTGAAGCTGATACTTTCTTTTGGTACTTCTCACTCATTAGATTTTGTCTTTCCGTTGGATTCGATAAAAATCCTATTTCAACTAATGCGCCTGGTTTGTTTGCATTTTTAACGACATATATATTTTTAAGGATTTTCGCTTCTCTATCCGTATTTTCAAGATTTCTAATAAGCTCACTTTGAATGAACTTTGCTAACCGTTTATTTTCAATTAAATGCGGCGAGTAGAATGTTTGAGCCCCGCTCCATCGTGGGGAAGGAATTGCATTTAGATGAATACTTAAATAGAGATCTGCATCTGATTCATTAATCATATTGAGTCTATTTTTCAAATCTTCTACCTTTCTTCGGCCTATTCCTTTTGTGTTAGGATCTGCCAAATCCGAATCATCTTCCCTCGTCATCAAGACGAGAGCTCCTTGCTCTTGAAGATAATCCCTAATAAAAAGGGATACTTTGAGAGCAATTTCTTTTTCAAGGGCATCAGAATCACCAGCCCCCCCATCAGGACCTCCATGACCGGGGTCTAAAATAATCACTTTCCCTGATAAAGGAAGATTCCAGGAATCCCACGTATCTTTTTGAAAAAATTGAAATTGAAAGAGCAAAAATAAAAGAAGTGCACCTAATATAAAGCTAATGAGTTTGACCTTCCGGCTCATTCAAAACCTTCCCTTCCCATTCTTCTATTCCATACTTATGGGACAAGGTACAGTTTTAGAACTTATATTATAAAGTAGCCTAATGAAGTCTTAACTTTCTTCTCTGTTCTCCTTTAATAAACCCTTCCATCCACCATTTATCAACGAATTGTTCACATGAATAATAAATGGACTCTTGAATAAATCCTTCATCACCAAACTTCCAATATAACCAAAAATTATAAAGTGTATCTGTTAAATGTCTAATTTCATTATGACAACGTTTTTTAATTTCTTCGATGGACTCGCCAAAATGACTAAAACGGCTAAATTGTCCACCAAGTAAATACGCTTCGATCGCTACATCATAGCAACCCTCTTCCACCCCTTGTTGAATCCATATTCCACCTTCTATTCGCTCAGAGCCGAAATGCTCCTGTACACTTTTCTTTAAATTTTGTATAGATAACTCTTTCAGTAGTTTACGTTCATATTTTATCTGTCTTTCGCGCCTTTTCGCGTTAAATGTTGTAATCACATTCATAATTCCCACTCCTCCTAGCAATATTTTTCAACGAACACTCCTTTCTAATTCAACAGGCCATTGATAAAACATTACCAATTCAAGAAAACCCTCCCCTTACCTTCCTTTCATTATAAATATGAAGAAATAACATAAACTAATGTTAAATTTACTTATAGGAGTTCATTATTTATGAGGCTTTCATTAAATTTGCTATTAGTCACAACTTTCTTTTTCCTTCTTGCAAATAATTCCTTCGCCTCAACGAAAGGGCGAATGTTTTATGAAAAAACAGGGAAAGTATTCTGGGATGTAAAAACAAATGAAAAAATAGTCGCTTTAACGTTTGACGATGGTCCAAGCCCAACCTTTACACCACAAATCTTAGATACGTTAGCAAAGTATCAGGCAAAAGCGACGTTTTTTGTGATTGGAGAGCATGCTGAAAAATATCCAGAAATTATTAAGCGACAAGCGGAAGAGGGACATGAAATAGCGAACCACACATATAATCATCATTATGATTTAACAGTTAACCCCGCAAATCTAAAAAGAGAATTAAAACAAACGGCAAATACTATTTTCAGTATTACAGGTTATTATCCTTCTCTCTTTCGACCAGTAGGCGGGTATTACGATGAAACGATTATAAACACCGCCATTAAGAAGGGATATCAAATCATTATGTGGTCATGGCATCAAGATACAAAAGATTGGAGTCGACCTGGGGCAAACAAAATTGCCCATAGCGTGACTTCGGACACACAGCCGGGGGACATCGTTTTAATGCATGACTCCGGTGGGGATCGCACTCAAACGGTGCAAGCTTTAGATAAAATACTGGCTACATTAAAAAAGGAAGGATATGAATGTGTTACGGTTTCTGAGTTGTTGTATCGTTCAAAAGGGATTTTACCGAGTCCCCTATATCTTTTTCCGACAATGTAAAAAGCCCCGTGTCCAATTTTGGAACGGGGCTTTGAACACAAATTAACGTTTTGAGAAACATTAATTGGTTTCTATCTTCTTTAGGCAATCATGAAAATTCACATTAGGATTCCGAAGAATTATCGGATTGTGAACAATGCTTTTGACCAAAGAACTAATTGATCTAGCATTTGATTAACCGAATCCTCTTGTACTGCTTTTGGTTTAAATTCAGTTCCATTTTCAAAATCAGTAAATAAAGATAGAGCTGGATGTACACGTACGTCAGCTACTAACAATTCACCTAGTATGCCACGTAAATGCTCAGTTGCACGAGCTCCACCTACTGAACCATAAGAAACGATTCCGGCTGCCTTGTTGTTCCACTCTTCACGTAAATAGTCCAAGGCATTTTTTAATGCCCCTGTAATAGAATGGTTGTATTCTTGAACAATAAATACAAATCCATCTTGAGCCGCTATAGCTTCTGACCATGCTGCAGCCCCTGAAGCGTCTGCGCCAGGCTCACCAAGTAAAGGTAGTTTGTAGTCTGCAATATCAATAATTGTATAGTTTGCATCACCGCGTTTGTCGGCTATTTCTTTTACCCATGAAGCTACTTGTGGACTTACGCGTCCTTCACGTGTAGATCCTAAAATTATTCCAATGTTTAATTTTGTCATTGTCTCTTCCTCCTCTTGTTTAACGCCAAATAGTTTATTTAAAAATCCCATTTCCTTCTTCACCTCCATACAAGTGTTCCTTGTCCAATTTTAACGACCTCGTAGTGTATCAATTTGGTCTTACTAAGTTATCTATAAGTGAATGTAGGATATTAAGTGTTTTATGAAGGATCACTCCACGGAAATATCTCGAATTCGAGGTAACAGTATAAAAAAAATCAGATATTTTCTGCTCTATAACCAATTCGTTTTAATAGGCCAATTGTTTGATCAAGCTCTTCTGCATTCAAATCATCGAATACTTGTCTTATTTTCATTACATGTTGCGGGAAAATTTTATCCATTAAAGCTTTTCCCTCATTTGTTAACACTGTATAGATAACTCGTCGATCTTCTGGGCATCCTTGACGCCTTACATATTTTTTTTGCTCAAGTTTATCTACTACATAGGTGATACTTCCACTTGAAATAAGGACCTTCTTTCCAATCATTTGGATTGGTTGGTCACCCTTATGATACAGCAGTTCTAAAACGGAAAATTCCGTTGGATTTAATCCATAATTAGCTACATCTTTTCGAATGACTTCTTGAATGGCTTGTGAGGCTCGAAGTATTACAGTTACACCTTTCAACTCATCACTAATGACTTCCATTCACATCACTCCTTAACAACAAGAAAATATTTTCCAAACTTAACTTACATAAATTCAGCTACATCCTCTATCTTGATCCCACTATGCTGCTGGGTTTACCTCTAATTCAACTTTGATTTTGATATCTTTTCCTACAAGTACTCCACCTGTTTCAAGCGCTGCGTTCCATGTAAGACCAAATTCTTCACGGTTAATTTTTGCTTCTGCTTCAAAACCGTAAACTTCAACACCCCATGGATTTACTCCTTTACCACCAAATTCAACATTAAATGTTACTGGCTTAGTCACATCTTTAATTAATAAGTCACCAGTCACTTTGTAGTCATCACCATCTTTAGTAATGCTTGTTGATTTAAAATCAATTGATGGGTAATTTTCAACGTCAAAGAAATCAGCTGATACCAAATGATTATCACGATCTTCATTTTTGGTGTTAATACTAGTGACATCAAATTTGAATGCGATTGTAGCTGTTGTTAAATCTGTTAAGTCCTCAGCCTCTACATCAGCAGTATAAGAATCGAACTGACCTTTTACTTTTGATACCATCATATGTTTTACTTCAAACCCTACGGATGAATGTGATTGATCTAATACCCATTTTGCCATTTTAATTTCCTCCAATTTGTTTAGTATCGACTTTATCTCGAATTCGAGATATATAACAAAAAATAAAAGTTGTAGCATTTAGTTTGAATTCATATATCTTTAATTCAAGATAAATTTATCACGATACCTTATCTTTTGTCAACTCCTTTATAAGTAATTTTTTAGATTTTTGATATTTCTACTCTAAACACCTTAGATGTTTGAATACGCGTATCCTCTCATAAGCTATTGAAGATTTTAAGGTTACAAGGAAATTTTAGAGACTTGCGCACACAAATAATAACGTAAGTATGGTATTACATGGACTTTAAATCTTTTCCTACCTAAATGAATTATTCTGGCTAGGTTAAAGGCTGTTCTAAGGAGATTAAGTTATCTTTCTATTTTTTATATAAAAAGCCTGTTTGGAATTGTCTTCCAAACAGGCGTAAACCTTTGAGAACTGTGGTGCACGACGAGCGCCTTTAAGACCGGATTTTTTACGTTCTCTTGTTCCTCTGTTTAATGATTTCTATGGAATGATATGAAAAGGATCGTGATATTTTCTATCCATGAGAACCTCCGCTTTGTTTAACTTAACTATTTACCGCTTTAGTATCTTCTTCAAAATTTTTAGCTTTAGAAGGCAGCATTGTTGTTATGAAAAGGGATACAGAAAGTATTGCACCGATAATGCAAAATATTATACAAACTAATTGCAATGGGAACCACTCTGCAAAATAGCCAAGTATGAGTGTGAATCCAATTTGAATAGTACCTTGTACCATGTCTGCTATACTTCCAAACCTACCCATGATATTAACTGGAACTTTACTTTGAAAAAATGTTGCATAACCTGCATTCGCAAATGCCATGAAGAAGCCTAAAAAGACGAATGCTAAAGTCGCAGTTATAAAGTTAAAGGATGAATAAAACAGGATGTACCCGATTGAAGTTAGGAACATTCCAGCACCCAAATATAGCCTTAATTGTATCTTTTTCGCCGCCACTGCTGAAACAAATGCACCTGCCAAGGCACCAATCCCAGTTATGCTTACAAGTAAGCCATAATCCCGATCAGTTAGATCAAGATGTTGTTTGATAAATGTAACCTCTTGAGAATCCAATGCAAACCCAATTAACATTGCACTCTGAAATAATGCGTAAACAGTTATAAAAAACTTTGCTTGTACAGAAAACTTCTTTACTTCATTCCAATCATTAAGAAGGGTTTTCCAATGTATTGGTTCTCGTGCTTTATCTACTTTATCGTCTACATTAGGCAGCAGATAGATGAAAAACCCGCAAACAAAGAAGGTTATTGCATTAATGATAATACATATATCAGTATCGAAGTACATGATAAGAAAACCTGCAATGGCTGGCCCTAGCAGGAAAGCACCCGAATTGGTCATACTCATAATAGAATTAAATCTTTTACGATTATCAGATGGAACCAACTTTGTTATATATACCGAAGAACTTGGGCCAAAGAAAGATCCAACCATACTAATGATTAGGAGTATCAAATATATTGTCCATAGAGATCCTATAAAAGGAATGGAAAATACCAAAACACCTCTTATAATATCAATAGAAATCATCAATTTTCTTTTATTGATTCGATCTATGATACTACCAGACCAAAAATTAGTGATTAAAACAGCTATAGGTCGAATAATATAAAGGCCAGCAACTGCGGCTGCAGATCCGGTTAAATTTAAGATTGAAATATTCAGTGCAATTAAGTATATCCAATTTCCCAAATATGAAATGCCTATTCCTGAAATTAACAGAATAGGATTCTTCCATGACCCCATTTGCCCACCCATTTCTTTTGAAAAAAATATTTAAGGTAACTAAAGGATTTATAAATATGAATTTGCAGGTAAATGTGTTAACTGCCAAACTGCTAAGTTCCATGCAATTAAATAAATACAACTTTCTATGTTTATAAATCCTAACCCGCTTATAACAAAATTAAGAAGGTTCATCCAATCCCCCTCTTAGCAACTCATACGCTGACGTACTTTTTCACTTGCGATAAATGCCAGTTTGAAGCATTTACATTCGTAACCCCCTTTTATGCCACAAAAGAAGTGCCCGATTGCTTCCCTATTTGGTTCTCTTTTTTAACTTAGTGATTATAACTGCAAATAAAGTTACACCTATTAGGGAACCAAGAACAAAACTTAAAGAAAAGTAATCAAAAACAAAATATACAATCGACATACATAACAAATATCCTGCCAAAAAAGCTGGCAAAAATCTTTTTAGATTCATTACTAATCCTCCCCAACCAAATAAGTCTGTTGCTTATGCAAAAATGCACTAAAAATCCTAATGAACGCATCTATGATTAATATCAGTCCCCATATAACTATGATTAGATTAAATTGCGCAAATACAAAAATCAAAAGGTGTATATACCATCCGAACCGTCCCATTATTGTTTGAATTCGATTTGTGTCGCCTTTTTTAGCCATTCAATCTCCCCCGAAATTATCTTATCTGACTATAGCACGATTGTTGAATAACGTATTACCAAAACATTAATTAGTCTTGTTTTTTATATTTCTCATTGTTTCTTATATCCGTATATTAACATATCAGAAAATTCAATACTTATTGTTATCTTCGATTTTCGACAATTCTATGTATAGACATATCAATGTTTTACTATAAAAAATTAGTTCAATACTTCGCAGCTAACTAATAAGGAGTTATGTAACATTGGCTTCATAAAAAATATCAATCAAATCTTGCATAAGTTGGCTTGTCCAGTTTAGGGAAAGAATCGATGACTGGAAAATATAAAAGTATTACTCAAAGGGGATTTAATACACTTTATTTTATCGATATTACCTTCAGACTATTTACTTACTTCTATCTTTTTATATATCTCATTACTCATCAAATAATATTTAAATTAAACGGTGAACGTTTCTTATTAAACTTTTTTATGCGTATTTTAATATTAATAAAGGGAAGTTTTGGTGACTCAGGATGGTTCTATCTAATATTTCCAAAGAAAATATTGTGCTGACAAGGAAACAGTGCCTAATTGGCACTGTCTCGGGGGACATATTTATCACTTTAGAAACGTAACTTCTTAATAATTTTCTAGTTCTTCTTCTAAGTCAGATAATAACCTTTCAGGGTCAACTACAATGGAATCGTTATTATACCAAAAAATTGCTATTTTTGATCCATCATTTTTCATTCCAGGAATCCATTTATCAATAAAAACATCCAAGTCTATTTTTTTTGGTTTATACCCCTCCCAATTTTCTTCATTACATAAATCAGCAAATTCTCTTTTAGGCCAAAATGGGACTAATTGATTTCCTTCCGAATCTTCTGTCATTGCCCAACCACCATCGTATAATCCCCAAACCTCTTCAAAATCTGCAACCTTTTTTATAAAGTATCCATATCTTTTTAGGGCAGGGAGTTTAACTACTGCTTTAATTTCATTATTCATATGGATTCTACTCCTTTTAGTATTCACGATACTTTTGTTGAACTCTATGGCTTCTAATAGTTTGTAAATCAGTATATTTATAACTAAATCCCTTCTTTGCCTCTCAATGAGTCACCTCATCACTATGGTACAGGCGGTGAATGTGGTGCGAGCAATCGAATCATTTTCTTGTCCGCATTTGGTTTTGACCTTGTAGAAACGAGATGTTTGTTGATAAATGATGGAAATAAACAACTCTAGAAAGTTGTTTTTCCAACAAAAATAGCGAAGAGCCTCTTTTTTACCATAATTCAATAACTTAGTAGGATTCTAATCCAAGTTAATTATTGGTACTTATGTAAAGCCATCGTTAGTTGTTGTAAACCCTTCGGCATGTAAGGCTTCGCCATTTTAGGTCTTGGGGAACAAACAATGCAAATGATTAAGTGGCTCACAGAGATTATTATAACTATGAAAAAGATCACTACATTCCTAGCCAAAAAGCATAGAGATAGCGATCTTTTAAAAATTATATTCCGGGTTTTCAAAAATCTTGACTTCAACTCAATACGGATTAATTAGCCATACTTAAACAATTTTTACTATAATATTTTAAAATTCGAGTAGAAATAAAAACAAACTCTACTTTTTTAATTTTCTTATAGTAATTTTACAGAAGTAAAACGTTTTGAGTGTTTTTCGTAAAGTGCAACTTCATAATCATTTAACCACTTTAAATCTCCCAAAAATCTTTCATACATAAGCTCATCTGGTTTAGTGGATATCAATTTTTCTTTTTTGATAATCGTATTTTTCATATCCTTTATTACTATATTTATTATAAATTCATATAAATCGTATTTACATTGCACCTCTGCTTTATAGTTTTTGTTTGGGTTCAATTTTGGTTTTTTCCATATAAATTCATTAATATAGTTTAATTCCTTTACTCTTTGAGATGCCTTTTGAAATGGAATAGGGTCCCAATTTTTTTCTTTAATTACATAAGAAAGTATAGTATCAAGAAGTTCTAAAGTTTTTTCTTTTTTATGATTATCTGGATACTCTAAAAATGCTTTGATATCGTATGGAACAGTAATTTCACAAAATCCATCAACACATTCTTGTAACATTAATTTGGAGTAATTTCCACAATGCATATTTAGCTGTTTGCAATCAGATGTATTATATTTCTCAAATTGTTTTTCAAATAAATTTGTTATACATCTTGTTTGAAAGGAAAAGCTCCTCTTAACATCAGAGACTCCTTCCTCACCAAATATTAAAAACTTTTTTAATATCATTTAAAACCCTCTTATTCTTAATTATATTATGGCCTACTATGACGATACATATTTCCTCCAGCATTTCTAACGGCGTAAGCTCTTCCTTTTTCATAGTTCAAAACTTTTTGTCTTCCGTAAATATTTCTTTTAACGACTCGTGCTGCTCGTACGTATAATGAGTTGTGTTAGATCCTGTTGTTTTGCTAATGCGGAGACCCTGGGAATTGTACTGGTATTTTCCTAGTGAAGTCGTTCCTTCCTTTACTTCAACCAATCGGTCATATGCATCATACTCCATCGTTCGTCATGTTGCCGGATTCATCATGAGTCATAGCCTTGCCGTTAATGGTAGAAAGCTGGTTCGTTGTATCATACGTATATTCCAAAATGTCCCCGTTAGAACGGACTTCCTTGGTTAACTGGCCGCTCTTGTCATAGGTGAAATGGGCTGTTCCACTGTTTGTTTTCCTCGGAAACCCTGTTCCCTTTCTCATCATACTTATATCGAAGGATTCGATTGTTGCTCCCTGTGAATTTATCGTTAGAAGACGGGTCATCTGTCATGCTGCATCGCAATTGTAGGGTGAGGAAGTACCGTTTTTATTATTCGTGTACGTATATTTCTTGTCTATTGAATCACTCTTTAACAAATTACCGTTGGCATCATGGTTGGGTTCTACCTTTTATTAAAACCACTTTGCATAAAGCACAAAAGCAGTTTTAGAATGTCAGAACCTTATACCAGCAATACTTGATAATGGCTAGAAATAGTAAAAAACACTCTTTGCATCTAGCGCATCGAATGCTTCAAATAATATATTCTAGGTTTATAAACAAGGAGCCATTAAAATTTTTAGGTTATCATTTTTAAAATACTCTATTTAAACAGGGATATTTTAAGGAGACCAAGATTAATTATTTTTACAAGAAACCATTTTAATACAACATTGTGATAATAATAACTATTCCTCAAAAACTACGAACCTAAATACATATTCAATTCATGACGCGATTAATTTCTTTTTATTTTTCTTAACGAATTTTCAAGTGTCTCCTTAAGATAGTTACCATTAAAATCAAACAAAGTTAAAAATTTATTTTTTGAGTTTAATTCTTTTAGAATTGATTCTAACCTTTGAACATATTTTTGATCTTTTCTTGTAAGAACATTACCAAGGGCCTGAGCCGCATAATCTTTTAAGTTTGCTTTGTAGTTGCCCTTTAAAATAGAAAATAACCGTTCTTTGATATCATTGTTAATGACATCCTTCGGGAAATCCTTATCACAAAACCTTAATAACGAATTAAATAAAGGTACATATTCGGAAGAACTGAGGTCCTCAATAATTGTTGGAATAACTATTTTTCTTTCTTTTGTTTCATAAGAACAGTAAATTGCTTCCAATAAAGCGTCCTTACTATATATAGAATCTTTTTTCTTATACTCACTAATAATAGCTTCAATACCTTTTTGAACATGAAGTTTTGCTACTTTTACTTGCTCATTAACTCTAGGTATTGAATGGCTTAATTCAAACAATTGATTAATAGATGAAGAGCTTCCCATAGAACCTAACATCGCTATATCAGATACTAAATTTGTTACTTCAATAGAATTCAATTTTTTATTACTAATTACTTGCTTTGTTATTTTTGCTATTTTTCGTTTTACAGATTCTTCTTGTTTTTGAAGCTTGTCAAGTGCTCCTTCTGCACTTGCTTTAATAAGATAATTTTCGTTTTGGTTGTCCGTGACCTTTTTAAGAAAGGAAATTGACAGAGGGTCACCTATTAAACTTAATGTTTCAATTATTCCCCTCTTCCCCGATATATTGGCTGTTTCAAAGCATTCAATTAGCTTATGTGTTATGTTTTTGCCATAGGAGGCTAGTTCTTCTATTATTTCTTCGTTAACTTCTTTTTTATTAAAAATATTTCTTAAATCATCAAGACTTTGCATCAGCAAAAATCCCCCCTTTTTTAACGATTATCCTCATGTAAGGGTAGTATATGGGAGAAACTCCATAAATACAAGTTTCCCCCATATACCATTAATATTTAACTTTTAAAACTATCCAAGCTCCGGCTTTCTTATATTTTTTGATTTGTTGAATTTTCCGTTTAGTTTTGAACTGATTTCGGGTTGATAATTCAAGTACCAACCTTCCTCGGAGAAACTGGGCATCAGGTCTTCCTTTTGTTCCCCTAATAGCTTTATTATATTTACCCCCTGGGACAACTTTTTTCATGGCTTTTGTCCAAGCATTATGTGCAGCTGTTCCTTTAAAACGAGCTGCACCTTTTGTTGTTTTGTATGCAGCCCTTGCAACCCGAGATGCACGGTAAGCACCAGCACCGACTCCTCCAACAGCCCCTAATGCTGTACCCCCAGCAACATATCCCCATTTTTTCCAACCTTTTAGGCTTTTCTTATTTGCTGATTTATAGGCACTAATTCCTCCTAGTACTGCACCTACAGCCATCCATGCCCATTCCCCGTCCGGATCAACTAACATTATGGGATTATTATCTGCATAAGCATACCCATTCTGAGTGATTGGATTTTCCTTATCACCCAAAACAGGGTCTAAAGTTAAGAATCTTCCAATCTCGGGATTGTAGTAACGCTGCTGCAGGTAATAAAGCTTCGTCTCTGGATCATAACGATACCCTGCATACCTGAACGGAACGCTTGAAGCAAATGTTCCAGATTCTTTTACAGTGTTACCCCATGAATCATATTCAAAGCTTGCAACAACTGTACCTGCCTCATCCGTTACAGAGGTAATATCTCCCCTTGCATTCACATGGAACGTATACGTCTTTCCGCCTTTTGTCATCGTAAGTGGACGGTTGGCATTGTCATATACATAAGACGCGAGAACATTGCCAGCAGAGTCGGTCTCCAATACCACATTATTGTTTTCATCGTACGTATAATAAACAGTGATGGAACCCGTTGTTTTGCTAACACGAAGTCCCTCGGAATTGTACTGGTATTTTCCTAGTGAAGTCGTTCCTTCCTTTACTTCGACCAATCGGTCATCTGCATCATAGATGAAAGTTTTCTTTCCATCGTTCGTCATGTTTCCTGATTTGTCATGAGTCACAGCCTTGCCGTTAATAGTAGAAAGCTGGTTTGCTGCATCATACGTATATATGTCGGTGGTGACAGTGGTTCCTTTTGTCACTTTTTTTGTCAGGCGGTTGCCGACAGCATCATACGTATATTCTAAAGTATCCCCATTCGGACGAACTTCTTTGGTCAGTTGGCCGCTCTTATCATAGGTAAACTGAGACGTGCCTTTGGTTGATTTTTCCGAAACCCGATTCCCTTTCGCATCGTACTTATAATCGAAGGATTCGATTGTTGCTCCTTGAGAATTCGTCGTCAGAAGGCGAGTCAGCTGGCCAGCTCCATCGTAATTGTAAAGTGAGAATGTACCGTTTTTATTTTTCAGTCCAGCGAGCTGATCATTCTCGGTAAATGTAAACGTAACATCCGTTTTCCCACTTGTAATTTTAGTCGTCTGGTCGTTTTTATCCACACCTCGGGTCACAGTAAGAGTTGTTGTCCCTGATGCAAACGTACTAGTAAGCGGATTACCGTTCTTGTCATACGTGTACGTATTTTTCTTGCCTGTTGAATCTCTCTTTTCTTTCAATTTGTCATCGGCATCATACACAAATGTCGTCGTTACACCGGTGAGAAGATCTTTTTCCGTCAATAGATTGCCGTTGGCATCATACGAAAACTCGAAACGCTTTACTCCATTATGGAAGGTGGCTGTTTTCCGATTTACACTGTTATACGTATGTTCAATCACACTTCCATTCGGGGAAATAGTTTTTGTTTCATTTCCGACAAGGTCGTATTCATATGAAGTGCTGCGACTAAGGGCATCCGTAAATGATGTGATATCATCTCTTTCATTATAAGTGGATGTGGTCTTTTTGCCATTTGCATTTATAGTTCCTGTATGGTTTCCGGATTTATCGTACTCGTACGTTGTCGTACGGCCATTTTCATCAATTACCTTTGTTAGGTTGTCATTCGCATTATACTCATATTGGCGAGTATCACCGCCAACGGTTTCCCCTGTGACATTGCCAATTGAATCATACGTCTTCCATACATTATTTCCATTCGGATCGGTACTATTGATCACGTAGTTGCCAAGTGAATCGTAAGCAGACTTTGTTCGGATTGAACCTATTTGAGCTTTGGCTGCATCGAACCAGGCTGTTCCTGTTTGATCTTTATACTGGTAATAAACCGTTAAGGACTTAAAATCCTTTATTGCCGCAAATCGTAAAGAAACGTGCTGCCAGTCATGGGATTTCGTTTTATCAAAATCGCCATTCACCCACTGGATCGTACCATCCGTATGATTGATTGCTACATTCATCTGATAAGGACCGGCGGAAGCCGTCGGAGCATCGACTTTAGAAAATCCGGATACAGTAATTTCTTGGCCGGATTTACCATTCACTTTCACTTCCTGACGGACAAACTTATCGACTCCACGTTTGCCTGTTAATTTGATCGATTTGCTACCTGTATAAGCTGTTTTAGTATCGACACCATCGGAAGTAGTGAGGGTTCCAGGGAAATACCAACCATCAGGGACTCCATTTTTATCTGCATCCAATTCGAAATTACTGTTTTCAATTAAATTAAAAGCACCGTAGTATTCCTCTTCGATTTGCAAGCCATCAAAGAAATAATCGCCAGTTCCAGCATTAACGTACGCTTTTAACGTCATGAACGTGGTGTCGGCAGGAAGGTCTCCCGGGTTTATAACAAAGTGCATTCTTTCTACACCCGTAGTCCCTTTGAGCATGGCACTGCTAACTGTTTGGGTCATCTGACCGCTTGAATTGCCGCCTGTGATGACAAGCTTGGCATTAGAATTGGCGTTTGTGGTTTTGATATAACCACTCACTACATACTTCTTTTTCGGATCATAGGTAACCCGATCACTTTCTACAGCAGCAGCTGTGGACGGGTTCGAAATTTTGATTTGCTTTGTGCCTAATTTGGCTTTTTGTACAGCTGCTCCACTTTTGTCATATGTGAAAGTGGCCGTACCGATCTTTTTCCAGTTATCAGGCCAATTGTCGTTGTTCGCATCATTTTCAAAACTTCCATTCAATAACAGGCTTTCGCCGATGCTGACGGAAGATGTTTCTTCGGTTGCATTCCCATTCGCATCATATTTGGTAGCAGATGATTTAGTTGCTGCATCTGTAGAAGCGACATTATTGTTTTTACTGTCGTATTCCTCAGTGGAAACATTCCCTTTGGCATCCGTAAATTGAATAGGATTGTTGTTTTCATCGTACGCAATTTTTTCCTGTTCATTTAGTGTGTTGTTATAACTTGTTAAGTTCCCATTCTCGTCATATGCATAATCATAGGTGGCCGTACTTCCGCTTTTGTTGGCATTTTCGTCTTTTTCCTGGATGAGATTGTTTTGGTCATCATAGTTAAAAGTCCTCGTATAATTAAGACCACCTACATCAGATATAAGCTTGATGACATTACCATAGGAATTATGGGTGTACTCAGTTTTTACACCCCTTGAATCGGTCATTGTCGTAACACCCGTTGTCGTATTGTAAGCCATCGTATAGTAGTCAGTTTGGATTTTTCCCTGCAATGTAACCGGCTGTTCGTATTTGATTAAGCGATTATCCGTGCTATAGGCCATAAACATCTTTTTCCCTTTTTCGTCGGTATAAGATGTCATTTGATGTTTGGTATCATAACCATAGGCTGTGTTTTGGATTACGGCACGGTTTTTGTCTGTTTCTGCAAGGCCGGTCAAGTTTTCGTTTGAATCATAAGAATACTTATATTCTCGGTTTGCAGGGTCTACAATGGAGCTTACTTTCCCATTTGTGCCGTAGCTGATTGTCAGTTTTCGCCCGGATGGATCCGCTACAGAGGTGAGCTTCCCTCCTGTGTAGGCGTAGACAGTTTTATTATTATTTGAATCGGTTTCCGAAACCACCTTCCCGGCGGCATCAAAGGTTGTAAATGACTGATCTTTATCAATTAATTTAAATGTTCCGTCTGCATTTTTCTCTAACTCTAAATACACCCCGCTAGGAGATTCATATCCCCCTGATGTATTTTTGGAGAAATAATGTTCGGTACCATCTGCATCACGGTAAACGACTAGTTCATCTGTAGCAAATGTCAGTTTTTCATCGAGATTGGAACTCCAACCGTATCCAAAGATCCCTGAATCAGCTGAACGGCTATTGTACGTCCGATTAACCGTGATCGGCAAGCCTCTTCCGTTAATCGTAAAATCCGTTTCCTGAGTATAGAAGTTTCCATTATACGTATTGACGTTAGAACTAGCAGAGGTCCAGAAACTTTCAACCCCAATCGGTTCAATCGTGTATACAACAGTAAATTTTGGCTTTTTTAATGGATCAGAGGAGTAATCACTAGACCAGAACATTTTCCGGTTCACAGTTTCGTCCGTATGTTTTAACATGAAACCATAATTGGCTTTTTTACCGCTATACCAATCTTTAACGAGATTAGTAATATAGAACGTATAGTCACCGTCTTTTGTTACTTTTAGACTTGAAACTTGTGATTCTATAGTTGGTTGGTTGTTCCAATTCACCGTTTTGGTATTCCAAGCTTTGGATATTGGATAAACTCCAATACTGGCAGAATGATCATATCCATTTGTATTGGAATGTGAACTTAATCTAAAATTGGCTGAGGTAATTTTGGCTCCGCTTAACAGGTTCTTCAAATTAAATTTCATGAGTGTACGGGTCGTTCCATAGTACACCTGCTTCCCTGTATAAAGGGAAGGATCCAGCCAATAATTTGAAGTTGGATAAGCCGAAGAAATCATGTTGTCTTCCGTGGTGGCATCGTGAATGACGACACTAGGATCCAGGACAACCGGATATTTACGATCGGCTGATTTTAGCCATTCTTCATCTACTTCAACATCTACGAACGTTTTTCCTTTTTCTTCACGAAGCTTCATCGTTACATCATGAGATACAGCTTCAGATGCATCATAGAGGAAGGGTTTTGTCAGGATGAAAAATGATTTTCCTTTTTCGTCCTCAAAGACGATTTCACTGTTTTTTGTTTCCTTTGCTTTAAGTCCTTTTGTCTCTATTTGGTAAGAAAACTGGCTTTGTTCCGGTTGTTTATGAAAGACAAGCTCTTCTTTTACGGCATTATTATCGGAATAAAAAATCAAGTCGGTATTTGGAAATACCCCTGGATAGGTAACACGATTCTTTTCAGTTGTACCAAGTACCTTGTTCGCTCCAACTAGTCCTAAATCAATCTGCTTCTCCTTCCATTTTAGGCGGATGGTCCGCTTTTCCTTACTTTTCTTCGAAAATTTCACCTTGAATTTATTTGCTTTATTTTCGAGCGAAAGATCAGGATCATCGCTTCCCGCTTCTCCATTCACAATCGTATTCACAATATTTTCCCATTTTTTGTTTTTCTTAAAATGAATCGGTTCTGTGTATTCTTCCAATACATATTCACGTGTCTTGGTATCTAGATATGTTTTTGACTTTTCTGTCCTCAAGTCCGTCAATTCTTTTAATTCTTTTACATTTTTCGGTTCCTGTTTTTTCTCGGCAAAGGCTGTGTTCCCCTTTAAAGGAGGAATCAGTGTAAAGATTAACGTAAAGACTATGGTCCAAATAACAGATTTAATAAACAGGATTTTTCTTCGTCTCTTTATTTTTTTCAATGGTTTCTTCCCCCTAATTAATTAAGAATGATGGTACTAACTTTTCCTGCTTCGATGGTGACGTTATAAGATTTGTTATGGATCTTGACGTTATAACTTCCCGGTGTGAGATCAAGTAATTGAAAATCCCCGCTGCCATCTGTATAAACCTTCCGAACTTCCGGTCCGCTGACTTCAACAAGTTGATGATCTATTGCATTTGAAGTTGCAGATAAATGTCCCTTAGTCGGAGCTGTTTTCCATGGTAGTTCCGATACCGATACATATGATGGAAAGACAGGATTTTGACTGTGTGCAGAAGCAGAGCTTAAAGATTGATAAAACTCGCTGTTGGAAGCATTGTCCTTGTTCGTCACTGCGTAGCTGTAAATGCTAATACCGCCCAGTTTATTTCCAGTTAATGAAGTCTCCTGGGCCTTTCGAATTTGAGCCACACTATCTTGAATAGAGTTTAAATAAACACCCACCCCAGAAAGCGTCATTCTTTTCCCTTGGTTATTTTTCTGCCATTCAATCCAATGTTCATAATAGCTTTTTTGATTAGCATCATATTCTCTGAAATAATTCATGGGGACGGCCAAATCGATAGAACCTTCTTCTAACCAGCTCTTCCAATCCTGAAAGGCACTATTCATCGTTGAAGATTGATTCCAATCGTCCACAGTTTTCGGACCATCCCCCCATGCAATTGTTGCAGCAGAAACCGTAATGGACGGATTAACAGTTTGAACCGCTGTATAGATTTTTCGGACCATATTACTTACTTGGTCTCTTCTCCATTGTTTCCAGGTTGGATCGGAAGGTTGAGGCAATCCCGTTTTGTCATAAGCTCGGTTGTAACGTTGCACACTAATATCGTTATAGCCCCAATCTTCTCCCATATAACGGACAAGATCCATATGGACACCGTCCACATCATAATTACGGGCAACATGCTTAATGACGTCCCTTGTATAATTCACCGCATCTGGATGGCCGGGATCAATGACATAATCCGAACCACTTACATAACTCCCCGTATAAGTCTTACTTAACCAGTTAGCTTCACTCGGCTGTGTCATACCGTGTGCATTAAAAATGTGATTAGGATCTTTTGGCGGCGTTGTTTTATTCCAGATTGGCATCATTGCGAACCAGGCATGAACTTGAATTTTTGGATTTGCTGCATGTGCTTTTTGAATTAAATCTTTAAGTGGATCGTATCCACTTTGAAGGTATGGATCCTCCGTTTTTGGTTCAATTGAATTGGAGTAAAATGCATCCCCACGCCTCCTTATCTGAAGAAAGATGGTGTTTGCGTTACTTCTTTTAACATCTTTTATCAATTGATCGACTTGAGCAGGTGATTTCGCACCATCATGAAACATATCTACCCAGTATGCTCGGTATTCTTTCGGCGCTTCTTCCGGAATCGAATAGGTAATCGTTAACTTGGGTTTCAACTCTTCATATGTCAGATGATCATTCGAATAAAAGATCTTCGTTGCATTGGTTTCATCCCGAAATTGAACGACTACTCCATTATTTTCAGAACCGTTATACCAGCTCTTTACTAGATTCGTAATATAAAACTCATACCATCCGGGCTTTTGGACTGTTTGATTGGAAACACTGCTGCCTACCAGAGGTTTATTATTCCATGTAAGTGTTGCAGCATTCCATGGACTGTTTATAGGCCTTATATCAATGGTGACTTGATTCGTAGTATTGTAATATTGGTATAAACTTATTTTTGCAGAACTAATAATAGCGTTTTTGGGAATGTTAGGTAACTGAAATTTCAGAAAACTACGAGTAGTACCAAATGTATTATGATTACCTGTAACTAGATACTGGCTTTTAGAATAATTCGTTGATGGGCTTTGACTACTTATGAACGTATCTTCTAGTGTTGGGGAAGTGCTAACTTGGGTGTTAGATACAGAATTCGCTGCCCAAACAGTCTGGTTGAACACCCCCCATCCTAAAATGCTAGAAACGACAACTATCACAACTGCTACCGACATAATTATCCTCTTACCCATAAAATTCCCCCTTTTTCCCTATATTTCAATTAATTTTTACAAATTCATTATACAATGGGCAGTGTTGGAAGGAATGGGTATTAACTACTAAATAACTACTAGGAGCAAAGTAATAATTTTTTATTCCAAATCAGGAATAGGGTATACAAGGAGAAAGGAAATCACTTAAAGTAATTTCCCTTGTTGTATGAAAATGTATGGACGATCTTATTAATCTGATTGCTACAGCAATTCCATTCGCAACTTCTTCAGGTGATTATTTTCCTTTTATAAAGCCGGTATTGATAAAGATACGATGACCAGGATGTACTGCCACAACCAGATGAGAATTCCAAATGAAAGCAAAATGCGGTATGTGAATGTTTAATCAGTGGGAAGAAAGGGAAGTTATTCGGAAGGAATATGTGATGTTTGAAAAAGTATACTAAAAATGGTTAAAAAGGCAGGAAATAAGGTTGATACACATCCGTAAATAAATGACTAATTTTTTTGTTAAAAAGAACCAAAAGAAATACATATGACTAAGCTTTCGAAAACCGTAATTCCCTCACCCCCTTTCCTTTAAATCAAAAGGGAGTGAGCACCACCCGTTACACATTAAAAAACCCCTTCCCGAGAAGTCGAGAAGGGGTTTTAGACGTTGATATATAAATAATATTAACGTTTTGAGAACTGAGGTGCACGACGAGCGCCTTTAAGACCGTATTTCTTACGTTCTTTCATACGAGCGTCACGAGTTAATAGTCCTGCACGTTTTAAAGTTGTACGGTATTCAGGATCAGCTAGCAATAATGCACGAGCGATACCATGACGGATTGCTCCAGCTTGACCTGTGAAACCACCACCATTAACGTTTACTAAAACATCATAGTTACCAAGAGTTTCAGTAGCGTTTAATGGTTGTTTAATTACTTCGATTAAAGCCGCAAATGGAATATAGTCTTCTACTTCACGACCATTAATAACGATACGACCGTTACCAGGAACTAAGCGTACACGAGCTACAGAGCTTTTACGACGTCCTGTTCCGTAATATTGAACTTGTGTCAAAATAATACCCTCCCTTAATGATTATCCGCGAAGTTCATACACTTCTGGTTTTTGTGCTTCATGTTTATGTTCTGCTCCAGCATAAACATGTAATTTTTTAAACATTTGACGTCCTAAAGAACCTTTTGGAAGCATGCCTTTAATAGCAAGTTCTAACATTCTTTCAGGATATTTTGTACGCATTTCGTTTGCTGTACGAGTTTTTAAACCACCTGCATATTGTGTATGACGGTAGTAAATTTTGTCAGTTAATTTCTTACCAGTTAATTCAATCTTAGATGCATTAATGATGATGACATAGTCACCTGTATCAACATGTGGTGTGAATGTTGGTTTGTGTTTACCGCGTAGAATAGATGCTACTTCACTTGATAAACGACCTAAAGTTTTACCTTCAGCATCCACAACGTACCATTTACGTTCTATATTATTTGCATTAGCCATATACGTAGTACGCATTAGTTACCCTCCTATAAATAAAAAATTCAATTGTTACGTATTTATTATTATCACGAATAAGTTTCCGGGGCTTATTTGTGGGGTTAAATAACATACCATAGGTAATAATATCTTTTTATGACGTCAATGTCAAGACAATGTTACACCTGGATTAGTTGTTATGATAAAAATAAAGCGACAAGTTCACTCTGACAATACAAAATACACTAGTCATAATATACCTTCCATAAATACAACCCTTCAGCAGGAGCTGTTTTTCCAGCATTTATACGATTTCTTTGTTCCAAAATCGAAGGGATCTCCTCGGATTTCCTTTTTCCAATACCTACCTCTAATAATGTCCCCATTAAAATGCGAACCATATTATATAAAAATCCGTTTCCAATAAACTGAACTTCTAGTTCGTCATTGCTTTTCACAAAACGAATATCCTCAATCGTACGAACTTTGTCTGCTACTTCTGTTTTCGCAGAACAAAAACTGGTAAAGTCATGTGTCCCGATGAAATGTTTGCTTGCTTTCTCCATCTCGTCTAGGTTCAATGGGTATGGGTAGTGATAAGCATAAACATGTTTAAAGGGATCTCGATATGGACTCGTATATACCTTGTAACGATACTCCTTTTTCACAACAGAAAAACGCGCATGAAAGTTTGCATCGACTAGTTCAGTTTGTTTAATAGATATATCATTTGGCAGCATGCTATTTAAAACAATCGGCCAGCGGTTAAGTGGAATATGTAGTGGTGTATCGAAATGGATGACCTGTCCTGTCGCATGTACACCTGCGTCTGTTCTTCCCGACCCTACAACTTTCACTTCCTCACCTTTGTGTATCTTTTTAAGAGCAGCTTCAAGTTCTCCTTGTACTGTTCGGCCATTCGGCTGTACCTGATAACCGGAAAAGTTTGAGCCATCGTATGCGACGACGCATTTATATCGAAACATGTTTAGTCCCTCACGCTTTAAAAAGTATTAAAAGAATGGTTATACATAATAAAAAAATGAGTGCAATCGTATCAGCCGTTTTCCAATCTAATAGTCGATATTTCGTCCTTCCTTCTCCCCCGCGGTAGCCTCTCGCTTCCATCGCAATGGCTAGTTCTTCCGCCCGTTTAAATGAGCTAATAAACAAAGGGATAAGTAAAGGGATAATTGCCTTGATTCGATCTTTAATCGGACCACCGGAAAAATCGACCCCTCTAGCCATCTGAGCCTTCATAATTTTATCCGTCTCATCCATTAAGGTAGGAATAAAACGCAAGGAAATCGACATCATCAAAGCTAATTCATGGACAGGAAATTTAAGTTTCATTAACGGCTTTAATAATGTTTCTAAGCCATCCGTTAATGAAATAGGTGTCGTTGTTAATGTCATAAGGGATGTCACAAAAATAAGCAATAGAAATCTTAACGATATAAAAATTCCTTGTCTTAGTCCCTCTTCATATATTTTCACAAAACCTAAATGGAATATTAAACTCCCTTGTTTCGTAAAAAACAAATGTAAAACTAATGTAAATAAAATTAACCATAAAATCGGTTTTAAACCATTTATAAAAAAGCGAAAAGGGATTTTCGAAATGAACACTAGTGATAAGGTGAAAATCGCTAATATACCATAAGTAATTGTATTATTAGCCAAAAAGACAATACAAATAAAAGCAAAGACGAATATTAGCTTTGAACGCGGGTCTAACCGATGTATAACAGAATCAGTCGGAACATATCGTCCAAAAATCATTTTCTCCATCATGTCCCTTCACCCACTGTCTGCAGTTCCATTATAGCTTCTGAAAGTTCATCAATCGTTAAACATGTTTTCCCAATCGGTTCACCCATTTTTTCTTCCAATAAATATTGAAAATTCACGACATCGGGAACATTTAATCCTAGTTCAAGTAGTTCTTTCGGCTCCGAAAAGATTTCCCTTGGCGTACCCTTCCTCTTAATCTCACCTTCATGCATGATAATAATTTCATCAGCATATATCGCAGCATCTTCCATACTATGTGTGACAAGAATCGTTGTTAAGCCTTTTTCTTTATGAAGACGATAAAACATATCCATCACTTCTCTTCGTCCTCTAGGATCCAATCCAGCGGTCGGTTCGTCTAAAACGAGCACCTCTGGTTCCATTGCTAATACGCCAGCAATAGCTACCCGTCTCATCTGTCCACCGGATAAATCAAATGGTGACTTGTCCAATACCTCTTCTGATAAACCTACTTGAAGTACGAGTTCTTTTGCACGTTTCTTTGCTTCTTCCTTATTGACGCCAAAGTTCATCGGCCCAAAGCATACATCTTTCTCAACCGTTTCCTCAAAAAGCTGATGCTCAGGAAATTGAAAAACAATTCCTACCTTCTGACGAACTTTTCGTAAATTCTTTTCCTTTTTATCTGAATCAATTGTAAAATCGCCAATATGAACTTGCCCTTTTGTCGGCTGAAGCAAGGCATTTAGGTGTTGGAGCAATGTTGATTTCCCTGAACCCGTATGACCTATAATAGCAATAAATTTCCCCGAAGGAATGATTAAATCAATATTTTGTATAGCTAATCTTTCAAAAGGGGTATTTGCCTGGTATCGATATTCTACTTGTTTAAGTGTAATGTCCATAATGCATCCACCAATTCTTCTTCTGTTATGTACGTATTTGGAAAATTAAACCCTAATTGTGTAAGTTTTTTCGTCATTTTTATCGTAAAAGGAATATCTAGACCTAGTTCAACTAATTCATCTTCCAATTGAAAAATCTCAATGGGCTTACCTTCTTTGAAAACTTCGCCTTTATTTAATACAATCATTCGATCTGCTCTTGATGCTTCTTCTAAATCATGAGTAATAGAAATCACGGTCAAACCAAGTTTATCTTTTAATTCTCTTATTGTTTCTAAAACCTCTTGACGACCTTTTGGATCTAACATTGATGTTGCCTCATCCAAAATAATAACTTTCGGCATGATTGCAATTATACCCGCGATGGCAACTCTTTGCTTTTGACCTCCGGATAAATGGTGCGGCTCTTGATCGAGAAACGAGAGCATATTCACTCTTTCCAAGGCATCTTTCACACGCTCAGCCATAATTTCTTGTGGGACTCCGCTATTTTCCAAACCAAAAGCCACATCATCTTGTACGGTTGTTCCTACAAACTGATTATCAGGGTTTTGGAAGACCATTCCTATTCTTTTTCTAATCTCCCAAACAGTCTCTTCCGATAATGGAAGTTGGTCAACCGTTACATTCCCCTTTTCCGGATAATGTAGACCATTTAACATTTTTGCTAAAGTGGATTTCCCTGAACCATTGTGACCAACAATGGCAAGCCACTCCCCTTTTTGAACCGATAACGAAATATCATTTAAGACATATGGATCTTGTCCCGGATAACGAAAATATACATGCTCTATCGAAATAATCTCCTCCGGCATCTCCAAGCCTCCTCTATGCAAAGCGAGTAATCATGCTACTTTTCAACAAACGTATAAAACAAAAAAGCCTGCACCCCTCTCCTGGGGAAGTAAGTACGTTCCCTGGTCACAAAATCCTCTAGTCATTAGAGTTGGAGAGGGATGCAAGGAGCTAGACGGGATAGATAATAATATACTACCCATCGTAACACTCTATTAGCTTCAATACATCACATATATAAAAATTTCAATTGCGCTTACGCTGGCCTTACATTTATAAATGATGGCCTGTATTTACAAAAAAAGGGCATAGAAGCAGTTATAACTAACTGTCCTGCCCTCATTGTAAATACCTATTAAACTAATTCAATAATTACTACCGGTGCACCGTCACCACGACGAGGTCCAAGTTTCATGATACGAGTATATCCACCTTGGCGCTCTTGATAACGAGTAGCGATGTCAGAGAATAATTTTTGAACAGCATCTTGTTTCGTTTCAGCATCAGCAATTTCATGACGGATGAATGCAGCTGCTTGACGACGTGCGTGTAAATCACCACGTTTACCTAGAGTGATCATTTTTTCAACAACTGAACGTAACTCTTTCGCACGAGCTTCAGTAGTTTCGATGCGCTCATTGATGATAAGGTCAGTTGCTAAGTCACGAAGCAACGCTTTACGTTGGGCACTAGTACGTCCTAGTTTTCTGTATCCCATGAAGTTTCCCTCCCTTGTTGAATATTATTAAGTTTTATAATCAATCGTCTTTTCTTAAGCCTAAGCCAAGTTCTTCTAACTTCGCTTTAACTTCTTCTAAAGACTTACGACCTAAATTACGAACTTTCATCATATCTTCTTCAGTCTTATTCGCTAATTCCTGAACAGTGTTGATTCCGGCACGTTTTAGGCAATTATAAGAACGAACGGAGAGATCTAGTTCTTCAATCGTCATTTCAAGAACTTTTTCCTTCTGATCTTCTTCTTTTTCAACCATGATTTCAGCATTTTGTGCTTCATCAGTTAAACCTACGAATATATTTAAGTGCTCTGTTAGAATCTTTGCACCTAGAGAAATAGCTTCCTTTGGTCCAATACTTCCATCAGTCCATACATCTAGTGATAGCTTATCAAAGTTTGATACTTGACCAACACGAGTATTTTCAACTTGATAGTTTACACGTTGAACCGGTGTATAAATAGAATCAATTGGAATAACCCCAATCGGAAGATCTTCACGTTTATTCTGTTCAGCAGGTGTATAGCCACGACCTGTTACAGCTGACATACGCATACGGAAGTGAGCATTTTTCCCTAATGTTGCGATGTAAAGATCTGGATTAAGAATTTCCACGTCGCTGTCATGTGTTATGTCAGCAGCAGTGACAACTCCTTCTCCTTGCACATCAATTTCTAACGTTTTTTCTTCGTCAGAGTAGATTTTCAATGCTAGCTTTTTAATATTAAGAATAATTGATGTTACATCTTCTACGACGCCTTCAATTGTTGAGAACTCATGCATGACCCCATCTATTTGTATAGAAGTGACAGCTGCACCTGGAAGTGAGGATAATAGGATACGACGTAAGGAGTTACCCAAAGTTGTACCATATCCACGCTCTAGTGGTTCTACGACGAACTTTCCGAAACTTGCGTCATCGTTGACCTCAACCGTTTCAATTTTTGGCTTTTCGATTTCAATCATTCAAATTTACCCTCCTTCAAAACGTCGAAACCCCGGTAGAAAATTTAATCGATCTAACCGAAATTCCCCATGTTTACATTCCCATTTGTGCACAACAACTGGATTAATCATTTCTGTCTTGTATTTGTTGTCATATCATATCCCATTATTGACATGGATACAAATTCTATACAGAAAAAATTAAACACGACGGCGTTTAGGTGGGCGGCAACCATTATGTGGTACCGGTGTAACATCTTTAATAGCTGTTACTTCTAGACCAGCAGCTTGAAGCGCACGAATAGCAGCTTCACGACCTGCACCAGGTCCTTTAACAGTTACTTCAAGAGTTTTCATTCCATGTTCCATAGATGCTTTAGCTGCAGTTTCTGCCGCCATTTGCGCTGCAAATGGAGTAGATTTACGTGAGCCTTTGAAACCAAGAGCACCGGCACTAGACCATGCAAGAGCATTACCATGAGAATCTGTAATCGTTACAATTGTATTATTGAATGTAGAACGAATGTGTGCAATACCTGTTTCTATATTCTTTTTCACACGACGTTTACGAGTGTTTGTTTTACGTGCCATACTACTATGAAACCTCCTTTACTAATTATTTCTTTTTACCTGCTACAGTCTTACGAGGACCTTTGCGTGTACGAGCATTGTTCTTTGTATTTTGACCGCGAACTGGTAAACCACGACGATGACGAAGACCACGGAATGATCCAATTTCCATTAAACGTTTAATGTTTAAAGAAACTTCACGGCGAAGGTCACCTTCAACCTTTAATTTGTCAATGATATCACGGATTTTATTTAATTCATCCTCAGTTAAGTCGCGAACACGAGTATCTTCAGATACGCCTGCTTCAGCTAAAATCTTTTGGGCTGTTGGCTTTCCAATCCCAAAGATATATGTTAAAGAGATCACTACACGTTTATCACGTGGAATGTCTACACCTGCAATACGTGCCATATTAAGAGCGCACCTCCTTTAAAGATTATCCTTGTTTTTGTTTATGTTTTGGGTTTTCACAAATAACCATTACTTTACCATTTCTGCGAATGATTTTGCATTTCTCACAAATTGGTTTTACTGATGGTCTGACTTTCATCTCTTTTACCTCCTTAATAGTACGGAGTGCATTATTATTTGAAACGATACGTAATTCTTCCGCGCGTTAAATCATATGGAGAAAGTTCAACTGTTACTTTATCCCCCGGTAAAATACGAATGAAATGCATTCTAATTTTTCCGGAAACATGTGCAAGAACAGTATGGCCATTCTCTAATTCTACCTTAAACATTGCATTAGGCAATGTTTCACTAACAGTACCTTCAACCTCGATAACATCGTCTTTCGCCACCTGTACCCATCTCCCTTCTTCTTACATTTATGGACTACAAACTTATACCACTTTTACGCGAGTGCCTATGGTAGGCGGTCCATAATGAGATATTAGTGGGTCTTCATGTAATTCTTGACCAATCCCATGTCCTGCATACTCGCGAACGATAGAAAAGCCATGATTTTTTTCAAAGATTTGAATCGCATGAGAGATGTTCGAAAGACGCACACCAGGCCTTCAATCATTTCAGCCATGATAGAGAGAGATCTCTTTCACATCCGCGAGCCTTTTCGCGTCTCTTCATATATTTTAACAATAAAATATAAATATCTATTGTTAAAATGTTCCCTTCATCTTATGGTAGATTTCCGAGAATTACTTTAATGACAAAAGCCACGAAATCCATTATACCCTTAATATGAAGGAATTGCATCAAACTTGCGAATAAATTTTTCAGTAATTACATCCAATTCTTAAGAGTACTAGAAGTAATTTCAATTAGTGCTTGATTGTAGCAAGCAATTTATCGATATCAGCAAACACTTTGTTAATATCTTGTTCACCATCAATCGTTTGTAAATAGCCTTTTCCTGCATAAAAATCAAGAAGGGGTTTTGTTTGTTTGATGTTAACATCTAAACGATTTTGAACCGTTTCTTCATTATCATCGGCACGTTGATATAGCTCACCGCCACATCGATCACAAGTACCGGCTTCTTTAGGTGGATTAAATACGAGATGATACGTTGCCCCACAATTTTTACAAATGCGGCGTCCAGTAAGTCTTCCCATCAAAATTTCTTTATCCACATTAATGTTTATACAGTAGTCAATTTTTTTATTCAGATCGCTAAGGATTGCTTCAAGCGCTTCTGCTTGTGGAACTGTTCTTGGGAAACCGTCCAATAAGAACCCCTTCTCGCAATCGTCTTTGCTTAAACGTTCACGAACAATACCAATTGTCACTTCATCAGGGACAAGTTCGCCTTTATCCATAAACGATTTCGCCTTTAAGCCGAGTTCTGTTCCTTCTTTCATAGCAGCACGGAACATATCTCCAGTTGAGATATGAGGGATTGCATACTTATCTACGATTCGTTCGGCTTGTGTTCCTTTACCGGCACCGGGAAGGCCCATTAAGACTAAATTCATTAGTACTTCCCCCTCAAGACTCATTTTAGTTTTAGGAACAAATTGACTGTCCCTAAAACTAACAATTATTTAATAAAACCTTTATAATGACGTTTCACAAGTTGTGATTCTAATTGTTTCATCGTATCAAGTGCAACCCCCACAACAACTAGCAAGCTAGTTCCACCAATTTGTGCAGATGGTGGTAACCCAGCTAAATTCGTAAACAACACTGGAAGAATAGAAATAACGGCTAAGAAAATTGAACCAACAAATGTTAATCGATACAGAACAGATGTTAAGTATTCCTTAGTATTTTTACCAGGTCGAATTCCAGGAATATAACCACCTTGTTTCTTGAGGTTATCAGCCATTTGTTCGGGATTTACTTGTACAAACGCATAGAAATATGTGAAAGCTATAATTAATGCAACATAAATGATCATTCCAACTGGTTTCGTATAATCAAAGATCCAAGTGATCGTGTCTGTGACACTATTTGATCCAAAGAAGGATGCAATTGTTCTTGGAGCGATAATAAACGATACAGCAAAGATAACCGGAATAACACCTGCTGCATTTACTTTTAATGGTAAGTGTGTTGATTGGCCGCCAACAGGATTTTTTCCTGCTAAACGTTGTGCATATTGAATAGGAATTTTTCTTAATGCTTGTTGAATAAATACGACAGCAACAACAATTGCAATTACCACTAATACAATCAGTAATAAGATAACAATTTTAATAAATAATTGTTGACCCGCATTTTTTAATTGTTGTTCAAAAATTTGTCCAACGATCGTTGGAATTCGAGCAACAATCCCAGCCATGATAAGAATTGAGATACCGTTTCCTACACCTTTAGCAGTAATTTCTTCACCAACCCACATTAAAAATGCGGTACCTGCTGTCAACACGATAGCAATGGTTAAATAAGTACCGATCCCTGGATTTTGTATCAGCTGACCTTGTGTCATTGAGTTAAAACCATATGACATTCCAATCGCTTCTATAAAACCAAGAACGATTGTGAAGTATCTAGTAAATTGTGCTAACTTACGTCGACCAACTTCACCTTGCTTCGACCATTCTGTGAATTTCGGAACTACATCCATTTGCAATAACTGGATAATAATTGATGCGGTGATATAAGGCATAATTCCCATTGCAAAAATAGAGAATTGATAAAGTGCGCCACCACCAAATGTATTTAGAATACTAAAGAAACCAGATTGATCATTTGCTTCTAATGCACGAGCATCAACGCCAGGAACAGGAATGTAAGCTCCTATTCTAAACACAATTAACATTAATAGGGTGAATATAATCTTTTTTCTTATATCACCCACACGCATAAAATTGGAGATTGTCTTAATCATTAAATCACCTCAATAGATCCGCCAGCAGCTTCGATAGCTTCTTTAGCAGCAGAGGAGAATTTGTGAGCTTTGACAGATAATTTTTTCTCAAGCTTACCTTTTGCAAGAACTTTAATTCCTGCTTTCTCTTTGCTAATTACTCCTGTTTCAATAAGAAGGACCGGAGTAATTTCAGTACCATCTTCAAAACGATTTAATGCATCAAGATTTACGATCGCATAGTCTTTACGGTTAATGTTTGTAAAACCGCGTTTTGGTAGACGACGGAATAAAGGTGTTTGACCACCTTCAAAACCAGGTCGTACGCCACCGCCAGAACGAGCGTTTTGACCTTTATGACCTTTACCAGCAGTTTTACCGTTACCGGAACCAATACCACGACCTACACGATTTCGTTCTTTTCGTGATCCTTCAGCAGGTTTTAATTCATGAAGTTTCATTGTCGGCACCTCCTTGTATTAGTAAGTTCTATTACTGTTCTTTTACTGTTACGAGATGAGCAACTTTATTGACCATACCACGGATTGCAGCATTATCTTCATGCTCAACAGTTTGATTCACTTTACGCAAACCAAGAGCTTTAACTGTTTCACGTTGATTTTCCGGACGTCCAATCAAACTGCGAGTGAGGGTAATTGCTAATTTGTTTGCCATTAAAATTCCCTCCTTATCCTAACAGTTCTTCTACTGATTTATTACGTAATTTAGCAACATCTTCCGCACGCTTTAATTGCTTAATACCATCGATAGTTGCACGAATCATATTAATTGGTGTATTAGAACCAAGTGATTTAGATGTAATATCAGCTACTCCACCTAATTCTAGTACCGCACGTACAGGACCACCGGCAATTACTCCAGTACCTGGAGAACCTGGCTTCATAAGAATTTGGCCAGCTCCGAATCGACCAATTACTTCATGTGGAATTGTAGTTCCGACAATCGCTATTTCTACTAAGTTTTTCTTCGCATCTTCTACTGCTTTGCGGATCGCATCAGGTACCTCTTGAGCTTTACCAGTACCGAAGCCAACATGACCATTTCTATCACCTACAACTACAAGTGCAGAGAAACGGAAACGACGTCCACCTTTAACAACCTTCGCAACACGGTTAACAGTAACAACGCGTTCTTCTAATTCAAGTTTGTTAGGATCAATGTGACGCATGTATATGTCCCTCCTTTTTTATTAAAATTCTAAGCCGTTTTCACGGGCAGCATCAGCAAGTGCTTTAATACGTCCATGGTAAAGATATCCACCACGGTCAAATACTACAGCTTTAATGCCTTTTTCGACCGCACGTTTTGCGATTAATTCGCCAACTTTTTGCGCTGCATCAATGTTGCTGTTTGATTCAAGGTTAAGTTCTTTATCTAATGTAGAAGCACTAGCTAAAGTTACACCATTTAAATCATCGATCAACTGAGCATAAATGTTTTTATTAGAACGATATACGTTTAAACGAGGACGTGTCGTTGTACCACTTAATTTAGCACGTACACGAGCATGTCTTTTTTTACGTACTTTATTTTTATCTGGCTTAGTGATCACCCGAGGTCACTCCTTTCTATTAGCCTTAAGCCGCATTATTTACCAGTTTTACCTTCTTTTCTACGTACATATTCGCCTTCATAACGAATCCCTTTACCTTTATAAGGTTCAGGTGGACGAACACCACGAATATTGGCAGCTAATGCACCAACGCGCTCTTTGCTAGTACCTTTTACAATAACTTTTGTATTTGAAGGAACTTCGATTTCAAGTCCTTCTTCTGCTTCGAATTCAACCGGATGTGAATAACCTACGTTAAGAACAAGTTTGCTTCCTTGTTTTTGAGCACGATATCCAACCCCGATTAATTCTAGAGATTTTTCAAATCCTTTAGAAACACCTTCAACCATATTAGCTAATAATGCACGAGTTGTACCGTGTAACGCACGGTGTTCTTTTGCATCAGATGGACGAGTGATGTTAATTACGTTCTCTTCAATATTAATTGTAATGTCAGGGCTGAAGCTGCGAGTAAGTTCGCCTTTAGGTCCCTTAACAGTAACGTTGTTTCCATCTAATGTAACAGTTACACCAGAAGGAATTTCAATAGGTTTTTTACCTACACGTGACATTCTATTGCACCTCCATTCATACCTTAGTATTACCAAACGTACGCTAGTACTTCTCCGCCAACTTGTTTGTTACGAGCGTCTTTATCAGTAAGAACGCCTTGAGAAGTAGAAACGATTGCGATTCCAAGACCGTTTAATACTTTTGGAACTTCGTTTGCTTTTGCATATACACGTAAACCTGGTTTACTAATACGTTTAATACCAGTGATTACACGTTCATTGTTCGCACCATATTTCAAAAAGATCCGAATGATACCTTGTTTATTATCTTCGATGAATTCAACATCACGAATAAAACCTTCGCGCTTAAGAATTTCAGCAACTTCTTTCTTGATTTTAGAAGCAGGAACTTCTAGTTTTTCGTGACGCACCATGTTTGCATTACGAATACGAGTAAGCAAATCTGCAATTGGATCTGTCATTACCATTATATTAACCTCCTTCCCAATTTCGGGGTTTACCAGCTAGCTTTTTTAACGCCAGGAATTTGACCCTTATATGCAAGTTCACGGAAACAAATACGGCAAAGTTTGAATTTGCGAATGACTGAATGTGGACGGCCACAACGTTCGCAACGTGTATAAGCTTGCACTTCAAACTTTGGTGTGCGCTTTTGTTTCACGATCATAGATTTTTTAGCCACGTTTTCGCCTCCCTTTTTTAGCGATTACTTTTGGAATGGCATTCCGAGTTGAGTTAATAATTCACGAGCTTCTTCGTCTGTGTTTGCAGTTGTTACGATAACGATATCCATACCACGTACTTTGCTCACTTTATCGTAATCAATTTCAGGGAAGATAAGCTGTTCTTTTACACCAAGTGTATAGTTTCCACGACCATCAAATGCTTTCTTTGAAATACCGCGGAAGTCACGTACACGTGGAAGAGAAACTGAAATTAGTTTATCTAAGAATTGATACATGCGTTCGCCGCGAAGTGTAACTTTCGCACCGATAGGCATTCCTTCACGAAGACGGAATCCTGCAATAGAATTTTTCGCTTTTGTTACAACCGGTTTTTGTCCAGTGATGATTGCTAGTTCTTCAACCGCATTGTCTAAAACTTTAGCATTTTGAACAGCATCACCAACACCCATGTTGATAACAATTTTTTCAATTTTTGGTACTTGCATTACAGATTTATAATTGAATTTGCTCACTAATGCAGGAGCTAATTCTTTTTCAAATTTTTCCTTTAGGCGGTTCATGTCGTGTACCTCCCTTCTTCTAAAAACTATTTATCTAAAACTTCACCAGATTTTTTTGCTACACGTACTTTTTTACCATTAACTTCTTGATAACCAACACGAGTCGGTTCGTTTGTTTTAGGATCTAATAACATAACATTAGATACGTGAATAGCTGCTTCAAAGTTAACAATTCCACCTTGTGGATTAGCTTGTGATGGCTTTGAGTGTTTTTTCACGATGTTAACACCTTCAACGATTACACGGTCTTTTTTAGGAAAAGCTGCTAAAATAACACCTGTTTTCCCTTTATCTTTACCAGTGATAACCATTACTTTATCGCCTTTTTTAACATGCATCTTAATCGCACCTCCTTGGTTTACGAATCAATTATAATTAAAGAACTTCCGGAGCTAAGGATACGATTTTCATAAAATTGTTATTACGAAGTTCACGAGCAACTGGTCCGAAGATACGAGTTCCACGAGGGCTCTTATCATCACGGATAATTACACATGCATTCTCATCAAAACGAATATATGATCCATCCGGACGGCGGACACCACTCTTAGTACGAACAACTACAGCTTTAACAACTTCACCTTTTTTAACAACGCCTCCTGGTGTTGCTTGTTTCACTGTACAAACGATAACATCACCGATGTTAGCTGTTTTACGACCAGATCCACCTAAAACTTTAATTGTTAAAACTTCTCTTGCACCAGAGTTGTCAGCAACTTTTAAACGAGATTCTTGTTGAATCATTATGGTTTACCTCCCTTCGGAAAAACTAATCCGAAACATTCTATTAGATAATAACGGCCTTTTCAACGACTTCAACAAGACGGAAACGTTTTGTCGCTGATAATGGGCGTGTTTCCATAATGCGAACGATATCGCCGATTTTTGCTTCATTCTGCTCATCGTGTGCTTTAAACTTCTTAGAGTATTTCACGCGTTTGCCGTAAAGTGAGTGTTTTTTATATGTTTCTACAAGAACTGTAACTGTTTTATCCATTTTGTCTGAAACAACACGTCCTGTATAAACTTTACGTTGGTTCCGTTCACTCATTTTCGCAAGACCTCCTATCGTTATCGATTATTTACGCCGATCTCTCTTTCACGGATCACCGTTTTCATACGAGCAATCGCTTTACGTACTTCACGGATGCGAGCTGTATTTTCAAGTTGTCCAGTAGCTAACTGGAAACGTAGGTTAAATAATTCTTCTTTTAAAGACTTTACTTTTTGTTCAATTTCGGCAGTGGTTAAATCACGAATTTCATTAGCCTTCATTTGTTTCACCACCAATTTCTTCTCGTTTTACAAATTTACATTTGATTGGAAGTTTATGTGCTGCAAGACGAAGTGCTTCACGTGCTACTTCTTCAGACACACCAGCAATTTCAAACATAATTTTACCAGGTTTTACAACTGCTACCCAACCTTCTGGCGCCCCTTTACCGGAACCCATCCGTACTTCTAATGGCTTAGCAGTATATGGCTTGTGAGGGAAGATTTTAATCCACACTTTACCACCACGTTTCATATAACGTGTCATGGCGATACGTGCAGCTTCGATCTGACGGTTTGTAATCCAAGATGCCTCAACAGCTTGTAAACCGTATTCACCAAATGCAACTTCAGTGCCACCTTTTGCACGTCCACGCATTTTTCCGCGATGTTCACGGCGATATTTAACGCGTTTAGGTAATAACATGATTATTTTCCTCCTTCCTCAGATTTTTTCTTCGCTGGAAGAACCTCTCCACGGTAAATCCATACTTTTACGCCAAGTTTACCGTAAGTTGTATCTGCTTCTGCATGAGCATAATCGATATCTGCACGCAAAGTATGAAGCGGAACTGTTCCTTCACTATAGTGTTCAGCACGGGCAATATCTGCTCCGCCTAGACGTCCAGAAACTTGTGTTTTAATACCTTTTGCACCTGCACGCATAGCACGTTGGATCGCTTGTTTTTGTGCACGACGGAAAGATACACGATTTTCTAATTGACGAGCAATGTTTTCAGCTACTAACTTCGCATCGATATCAGCTTTTTTAATTTCAACAATATTGATGTGTACGCGTTTGCCTGTTAAAGAATTCAATGCTTTGCGTAGTGCTTCAACTTCAGTACCACCTTTACCGATAACCATTCCTGGTTTTGCAGTACGGATAGTAATGTTGATGCGATTCGCAGCACGTTCGATTTCTACGCCAGATACAGATGCATCAATAAGGCGCTTTGCGATGTATTCACGTACTTTTAAGTCTTCGTGTAAAAGATCTGCATAGTCTTTTTCAGCGTACCATTTAGATTCCCAGTCACGAATAACTCCGATACGTAAACCTATTGGATGTACTTTTTGACCCACGAATTATCCCTCCTTCTTTTCTGATACCACGATTGTAATGTGGCTAGTACGTTTAAGGATTTGGCTTGCACGTCCTTGCGCACGAGGACGGAAACGTTTAAGTGTTGGTCCTTCGTTCACATAAGCCTCAGTTACAACTAAGTTATTAATATCCATATCATAATTATGTTCTGCATTAGCAATGGCAGATTTTAAAACTTTTTCTACAACTGGTGAAGCAGCTTTTGGTGTTAAGTTTAAAATTGCTACTGCTTCTCCTGCTTGCTTACCTCGTATTAGATCGACAACTAGGCGTACTTTACGAGGAGCAATACGAACTGTTCTTGCAACAGCTTTAGCTTGCATCAGGATGCCCTCCTCTCATTAACGTCTTGTTTTCTTGTCATCACTAGCGTGACCTTTATAAGTACGAGTTGGTGCAAATTCACCAAGCTTGTGACCTACCATATCTTCTGTAATGTATACAGGCACGTGTTTACGTCCATCATAAACAGCAATCGTATTTCCGATAAATGCTGGGAAGATTGTAGAACGGCGAGACCAAGTTTTAATTACTTGTTTTTTTTCAGACTCGTTTTGAACTTCAACCTTTTTCATTAAATGTTCATCAACAAAAGGTCCTTTTTTTAAGCTGCGACCCATGGTCGAACCTCCTTTCGTGATTGTGCTACGGCCCTTAACGTGAACCGTAGTTCAACCGCGTTATTTTTTGCGACGACGCACAATAAATTTATCAGATTTATTATTCTTCTTACGAGTTTTGTAACCGAGTGTCGGTTTACCCCATGGAGTCATTGGTGATTTACGTCCGATTGGAGCGCGTCCTTCACCACCACCATGTGGATGGTCATTAGGGTTCATTACAGATCCACGAACAGTTGGGCGTTTGCCTAACCAACGAGAACGACCTGCTTTACCGATATTGATTAATTCGTGTTGTTCATTACCAACTTGACCGACAGTAGCACGGCAAGTAGCAAGAATCATACGAACTTCACCAGAGTTCAAACGAACAAGTACATATTTACCCTCTTTACCAAGTACTTGTGCAGAAGTACCAGCAGAACGAACTAATTGTCCACCTTTACCAGGTTTTAATTCGATATTGTGGATAACTGTACCTACAGGAATGTTAGCTAAAGGAAGTGCATTACCTACTTTAATATCTGATTCAGGACCAGATTCAACTTCCATTCCAACTTTTAAATTTTTCGGTGCTAAGATATAGCGCTTTTCTCCATCAACATAATTGATTAAAGCAATGTTTGATGAACGGTTTGGATCATACTCAATTGTAGCAACGCGTCCTGGTATACCATCTTTGTCGCGTTTGAAGTCGATAATGCGGTATTGACGCTTATGACCGCCACCTTGATGACGAACTGTTAACTTACCTTGGTTGTTACGGCCGCCTTTTCTTTTAACTGGTGCAAGTAATGATTTTTCCGGTTGATCAGTTGTGATTTCCGCAAAATCAGATACAGTCATACCACGACGTCCGTTAGAGGTAGGTTTGTATTTTTTGATCGCCATTTTTTTCCCTCCTCTTCAATTTACGTTAGTTTTGTGAATTAAACTTCGAAGAATTCGATTTCTTTGCTGTCAGCAGTTAATGTAACAATAGCTTTACGGCGCTTGTTAGTATAACCAGCATGACGACCCATGCGTTTGAATTTACCTTTGTAGTTCATAACATTTACTTTCGCTACTTTTACATCAAAGATTTCTTCAACAGCATCTTTAACTTGCGTTTTGTTTGCTCTTACGTCAACTTCAAAAGTGTATTTTTTATCAGCCATTACGTCCGTTGAACGTTCAGTGATGACAGGGCGCTTAATGATATCACGTACATCCATTAACCAAGCACCTCCTCTACTTTTTCAACAGCGGCTTTTGTAATGATCAATTGATCATGTGAAACCACATCTAATACATTTACTCCGTTTGCATCTACAACAGTAATACCAGGGATATTACGAGCAGATAGAGCAACGTTTACGTCTGAACCATCTGTAACTACAAGAGCTTTCTTGCCTACAGAAAGGTTTTTTAATACAGCAGCAAATTCTTTTGTTTTCGGTGCATCGAAAGTTAAAGTTTCTAATACTAGAATTTTCTCTTCAAGCACTTTATTAGATAATGCTGACTTAATTGCTAAGCGACGAACTTTCTTAGGTAATTTATAGCTATAGCTACGTGGAACCGGACCAAATACAGTACCACCGCCACGCCATTGTGGTGAACGGATAGAACCTTGACGAGCACGACCAGTACCTTTTTGACGCCATGGCTTACGACCACCACCGCGTACTTCGGAGCGATTTTTCACTTTGCTTGTTCCTTGACGTAATGATGCTCTTTGCATAACTACAGCGTCAAAGATTACATTGTTATTTGGTTCAATACCAAATACGGAGTCATTAAGTTCGATATCACCAACTTGAGATCCGTTTTGGTTATATAGAGCTACTTTCGGCATTCCTGTTTCCTCCTTTCTTTCTAATTAAATTACTTTGCTTTAATCGCAGATTTGATTTTAAGCAATGCTTTTTTAGGACCAGGAACATTACCCTTAATAAGGATAAGATTACGTTCTGCATCTACTTTAACAACTTCTAGGTTTTGAATCGTAATTTGCTCTCCACCCATACGGCCAGGCAACGCTTTTTGCTTGAAAACGCGGTTTGGAGCTACAGGACCCATTGATCCTGGGCGACGATGATAACGGGAACCGTGAGCCATTGGACCACGAGATTGTCCGTGGCGTTTAATAACACCTTGGAAACCTTTACCTTTAGAAATTCCAGTTACATCAATGATGTCACCTTCTGCAAAAATATCAACCTTGACTTCTTGACCAATTTCATACTCATTAGAGTTTACTGCGTCGAATTCGCGAATGAAGCGCTTAGGAGCAGTATTTGCTTTTGATACATGACCTTTTTCCGGTTTGTTTGATAACTGTTCACGTTTGTCTTCGAAACCTAATTGGATCGCTTCGTAGCCATCATTTTCAATTGTTTTCTTTTGAAGAACAACGTTTGGAGTTGCTTCAACAACAGTTACTGGGATAAGATCACCATTTTCAGCAAATATTTGCGTCATACCGATTTTTCTTCCTAAGATTCCTTTGGTCATGAGTCACACCTCCTAATATTAATTAACTATTTTATTTATTAAAGTTTAATTTCGATATCTACACCAGATGGCAAGTCCAAACGCATCAATGAATCTACTGTTTGTGGAGTAGGATTTACGATGTCGATTAGACGCTTATGTGTGCGCATTTCGAATTGTTCACGAGAATCTTTATATTTGTGCACCGCACGTAAGATTGTGTATACAGATTTTTCAGTTGGAAGCGGAATCGGACCAGATACGCTAGCACCAGATCTTTTCGCTGTTTCAACAATTTTCTCTGCAGATTGATCAAGGATTCTGTGATCATAAGCCTTTAAACGAATACGAATTTTTTGTTTTGCCATTATTTTCCCTCCTTTATCGCCTATTTTTAGAATAGACATTCTCCGTGGAAATTTCCCACACACGCGCCATGGCAAAGCGGCCGGGTGTGTCAGCAACCTCCCACATCATCGCAGTCAAAGACCAACATTCTCTATTATACATAAAACATAGAAACTATGCAATACTATAATAGTTATTTGTTTGGTTTTTAACACTTTTTACATTATACATACTTATTTCATGTTGTTCAAGTGTATCTGTAATTGTTGTAAAATAATGATTGTTTCGATTCACTAGAACACAGAAAAAAGCAGGCGATCGTCACCGCCTGCTTTATCTATCTTTTGAAATTATTATTTAATGATTGTAGTTACAACACCTGAACCAACTGTACGTCCACCTTCACGGATTGAGAAACGAGTTCCTTCTTCAATCGCGATTGGAGAGATAAGTTCAACGTTCATTTCTGTGTTATCACCAGGCATTACCATTTCAGTACCTTCGTTAAGATGAACGATACCAGTTACATCTGTAGTACGGAAATAAAATTGTGGGCGATAGTTAGAAAAGAATGGAGTGTGACGTCCACCTTCTTCTTTAGATAAAACGTAAACTTCAGCTTTGAACTCAGTATGTGGTGTAATTGTTCCTGGTTTAGCAAGAACTTGACCACGTTGAATTTCTTCACGAGCAACCCCACGAAGAAGTGCACCGATGTTATCTCCAGCTTCTGCATAGTCAAGAAGCTTACGGAACATTTCAACACCTGTTACAGTAGTAGATTTTGCTTCTTCAGCTAAACCGATGATTTCAACTACATCACCAACTTTAACTTGGCCACGTTCTACACGGCCTGTAGCAACAGTACCACGACCTGTGATTGAGAATACATCCTCAACAGGCATCATAAATGGTTTTTCATTGTCACGTTCTGGAGTTGGAATGAATTCGTCAACTGCAGCCATTAACTCAGTGATTTTTTCTTCCCAAACTGGGTCTCCTTCAAGTGCTTTAAGAGCAGAACCTTTGATTACTGGAACATCGTCTCCAGGGTAACCATATTCAGAAAGAAGGTCACGAACTTCCATTTCTACTAATTCTAATAATTCTTCGTCATCTACCATATCACATTTGTTTAAGAATACAACTAGGTATGGTACACCTACGTTACGAGAAAGTAGGATATGCTCACGAGTTTGTGGCATTGGACCATCAGCAGCAGATACTACTAAAATACCGCCATCCATTTGTGCAGCACCAGTGATCATGTTTTTAACATAGTCAGCATGTCCTGGGCAGTCAACGTGTGCATAGTGACGAGTAGCAGTTTCATATTCTACGTGTGAAGTATTGATTGTAATACCACGTTCACGTTCTTCTGGAGCACCATCGATTTGATCATATCCACGTGCTTCAGCACCACCAGATTTTGCAAGAACAGTAGTGATTGCAGCAGTTAAAGTTGTTTTACCATGGTCAACGTGTCCGATTGTACCAATGTTAGCATGTGTTTTAGAACGGTCGAATTTAGCTTTAGCCATTAGGAAAATCCTCCTCAATTTTTAATTTTATTTAAGTATATATATGACGCTTTAAAGATGAGCGCTCATCTTTAAAGCAATCATTTCATATAATGTAGTTATACTTTATAAAGGATCAGAAATCAATTATTCACCTTTATTTTTTTTGATAATTTCTTCAGCAATTGCTTTTGGTACTTCTTCGTAATGATCAAAGTGCATTGTGAACACACCGCGACCTTGTGTACTAGAACGAAGTGCTGTTGCATAACCAAACATTTCTGAAAGTGGAACCATCGCGCGAACTACTTGTGCATTTCCGCGAGCTTCCATACCTTCAACACGGCCACGACGAGCTGTAATTTGACCCATAATATCACCTAGGTATTCTTCAGGGATTACAACTTCAACTCTCATAGTCGGTTCAAGGATTACTGGGTTACATTTTGATGCTGCATTTTTAAGTGCTAGAGATGCAGCAATTTTGAACGCCATTTCACTTGAGTCAACATCATGGTAAGAACCATCATAAAGTTTTGCTTTGATATCAACTAATGGATAGCCTGCTAGTACACCGCGTTCTAGTGCGTCTACTAGTCCAGCTTCAACAGCCGGGATGTATTCACGTGGAACAACACCACCAACAATTGCGTTTTCAAATTCAAAACCTTTTCCTTCTTCGTTTGGAGAGAATTCGATCCAAACGTCACCATATTGACCGCGTCCACCAGATTGACGAGCAAACTTACCTTGTACTTGCGCGCTTGAACGGAAAGTTTCACGGTAAGCAACTTGAGGTGCACCAACATTCGCTTCAACTTTGAATTCACGTTTCATACGATCAACTAGAATGTCTAAGTGAAGCTCACCCATACCCGCAATGATAACTTGTCCAGTTTCTTGGTCAGTATGTGCACGGAATGTAGGATCTTCCTCCTGAAGTTTTTGTAATGCTGTCGTCATTTTATCTTGGTCAGCTTTAGATTTCGGCTCTACAGATAATTGAATAACTGGTTCAGGGAATTCCATTGATTCTAAGATAACTAGATCTTTTTCATCACATAGAGTGTCCCCTGTTGTCGTATCTTTAAGACCAACAGCAGCTGCGATATCCCCAGCATGAACTTCAGTAATTTCAGCACGGTGATTTGCGTGCATTTGAAGAATACGACCAACACGTTCACGTTTTCCTTTAGTAGAGTTCTGTACATAAGAACCAGAGCTTAATGTACCAGAATATACACGGAAGAACGTTAACTTACCAACATAAGGGTCAGTCATTACTTTAAATGCTAACGCCGCAAATGGTTCATCATCGCTTGAATGCTTTTCGATTACTTCATCTGAATCAGGTGCAGTACCTTTAATAGCAGGCACATCTAACGGAGATGGAAGATAGTCAATAACCGCATCAAGCATTAATTGAACACCTTTGTTTTTAAATGCTGATCCACAGATAACTGGGTAGAATTCTACATTAACAGTACCTTTACGAATAGCCGCTTTTAGCTCTTCAACAGTGATTTCTTCACCGCCAAGGTATTTTTCCATCAATTCTTCATCAAGTTCAGCAACCGCTTCGATTAATTTTTCACGATATTCTTCAGCTTGATCCTTGTATTCAGCAGGGATTTCAGTTTCTTCAATCTCAGTCCCTAAATCATTACCATACATAATAGCCTTCATTTCAACGAGGTCAATAATACCTTCGAATTGATCTTCGGCTCCAATTGGTAATTGGATCGCATGAGCGTTTGCTTGTAAACGGTCATGTAAAGTGCCTACAGAATATAAGAAATCCGCACCGATTTTATCCATTTTATTAACGAATACAACACGTGGTACTCCATATGTTGTTGCTTGGCGCCAAACAGTTTCTGTTTGAGGTTCAACCCCGGATTGGGCATCAAGAACAGCTACCGCACCATCTAGTACACGAAGTGAACGTTCAACTTCAACTGTGAAGTCTACGTGTCCTGGTGTATCGATAATGTTTACGCGGTGACCTTTCCATTGTGCAGTTGTTGCAGCAGATGTAATTGTGATACCACGTTCTTGTTCTTGCTCCATCCAGTCCATTTGAGATGCACCTTCATGTGTTTCACCGATTTTATGAATTTTACCAGTGTAATAAAGGACACGCTCAGTTGTTGTCGTTTTACCAGCATCGATGTGTGCCATGATACCGATATTGCGAGTATTTTCTAAGGAGAACTCTCTTGCCATTGGTTTTTTCTCCTTCCTAATATGAGAATAGTATTTTTTGATTGAAGGTTAGATTACCAACGATAGTGAGCAAACGCTTTGTTTGCTTCTGCCATCTTATGAGTATCTTCACGCTTTTTAACAGCAGCACCAGTATTATTAGCTGCATCTAAAATTTCGTTAGCTAAACGCTCTTCCATCGTTTTTTCTCCACGAAGACGAGCGTAGTTTACTAACCAACGTAAACCTAATGTAGTACGACGTTCAGGACGAACTTCTACAGGAACTTGATAGTTAGCACCACCTACACGACGCGCTCTAACTTCAAGTACAGGCATGATGTTTTTAAGTGCTTGATCAAACACTTCCATTGGATCTTTACCAGTACGTTCACGAATGATATCAAAAGATGAATAAAGAATAGTTTGAGACTTACCTCTCTTACCATCTACCATCATTTTGTTAATTAAACGTGTAACTAATTTTGATTTATAAATCGGATCTGGTAATACATCTCTTTTTGCAACAGGGCCTTTACGTGGCATTGTATTTCCTCCTTTCAGAAAGGTTTATAGTTAAATGTTATTATTTTTTCTCTTTCGGACGCTTAGTACCGTATTTTGAACGGCCTTGTCTACGGCTGTCAACACCAGCTGTATCTAGCGCACCACGTACGATATGATAACGTACCCCCGGTAAGTCTTTTACACGTCCACCGCGAATTAATACAACGCTGTGTTCTTGTAAGTTATGGCCAATACCAGGAATATAAGCAGTTACCTCAATACCGTTTGTTAAACGAACACGGGCATATTTACGAAGCGCTGAGTTCGGTTTTTTCGGTGTCATTGTACCGACACGTGTACATACACCACGTTTTTGTGGTGAAGTTATGTCTGTGTTCACTTTTTTAAAGCTATTATAACCTTTATTAAGTGCTGGAGACTTAGACTTTGTAATTTTTGATTTACGAGGTTTACGTACTAATTGATTAATAGTAGGCATTAATATATCCTCCCTTCCGATTTTGTTTAAGCCCACACATCCAGGTGGTTCATTTTAAAGCAAAAACAAAGTTTCTGCAGTTTGTTCTGCAAAAACAGTTTTAATAAATAACCGCAACAGCAGCAGCCCCAACTTCTATTCCGCATACCTTTCCGAGTTTCTTCATTGAATCAACCATCGTAATCGGTACGTTCATATCGTTTGCAACCTGAATTACATTTTTAACAACTGCAGGATCAGCGTCCTCAGCTACAAGCAGTTCATCCATGTTGTTATTTTTAAGAGCTTTTACTGTTTGTTTTGTTCCTACAACAATTTGTTTAGCCTGCTTTACTTTTTCATAAGACATTTATCATATCCTCCAAAGCAACAGGTGTATGATAGGAGCACCTTGAATATAGTATCATTTTCAAATATTAATGTCAACACAGTTAAAAAATAAAAATCAAACGTGCGCCAGTAATTTCTACCGGCAGCACAATCTGAGTTCATAGAAAGGACTACTACTATTGAAAGATATCAGGAATATATACCTTTCTTCCAATTTTGCCATCCTACTTACCTTTATTATTCTACGATAGCATGTTCATCTTCTTCTAAAGGAACAACGGGTTCTGCTCTACGGTAACGTTGCATACCAGTACCTGCAGGAACAAGTTTTCCGATAATAACATTTTCCTTTAATCCAAGTAGTTCATCACGTTTTCCTTTAATCGCTGCATCTGTTAGTACACGTGTTGTCTCTTGGAATGACGCCGCTGAAAGGAAGGAATCCGTTTCAAGCGATGCTTTCGTAATACCAAGTAATACAGGACGACCTGTAGCTGGTAATTTCCCTTCTAAAATAACCTTTTCGTTTGCATCGGTAAACTGATGGATATCAAGTAATGATCCTGGTAATACATCTGTATCTCCAGCGTTGATTACTCTTACTTTACGAAGCATTTGGCGAACCATTACTTCGATATGCTTATCGCCAATTTCTACCCCTTGCATACGATAAACCTTCTGTACCTCTTTAAGGAGATACTCTTGAACAGAATTAACATCACGAACTTTAAGTAATTCTTTCGGATCAATTGAACCTTCTGTTAATTCTTGTCCGCGTTCTACTTTACTATTTACAGCCACTTTTAGGCGTGAAGTATATGGAGCATTGTATGTCCTCGTTTCGACATCACCTTGAACTGAAATTTCTTGTTGTCGGTCTCTTCCTTCAGTAATCGAAACGACAACACCATCAATTTCTGAAATAATCGACTGTCCTTTTGGATTACGAGCTTCAAATAGCTCTTGAATACGAGGCAGACCTTGTGTAATATCGTCTCCGGCAACCCCACCAGTATGGAATGTACGCATCGTTAACTGTGTACCTGGTTCCCCGATCGATTGCGCGGCGATAATACCAACCGCTTCACCTACTTCAACTTCCTGACCAGTCGCTAAGTTACGTCCATAACATTTTTTACAAACACCGTGACGTGTATTACATGTAAATGCTGAACGAATCCATACTTCTTCAATTCCCGCATTAACAATTTCTTTCGATAAGTCTTCCGTAATTAAACCATTTTCAGCAACAAGTACTTCCCCAGTTTCAGGATGTTTAATCGCTTTTCTTGCATAGCGACCAATTAATCGTTCTTCTAATGTTTCGATTATTTCTGTACCTTCTTTTAGTGAACCAACTAATAATCCCCTATCGGTACCACAATCATCTTCACGAACAATTACATCCTGTGCAACATCAACAAGACGACGTGTTAAGTAACCTGAGTCAGCTGTTTTTAATGCTGTATCAGCAAGACCTTTACGCGCACCGTGAGTGGAGATAAAGTATTCCAATACAGTTAATCCTTCACGGAAACTTGATTTAATTGGCAACTCAATGATACGACCTGCCGGGTTGGCCATCAATCCACGCATACCCGCTAACTGTGTAAAGTTAGATGCGTTACCACGGGCACCTGAGTCACTCATCATGAAGATTGGATTTCGTTTATCGAGTGATTCCATTAGTTTTCCTTGAATAGTATCCTTCGCAGCACTCCAAATAGAGATAACTCGATCATAACGTTCATCTTCAGTAATTAGACCACGTCTGAATTGTTTCATAACATTATCAACTTTGCTTTGAGCATCTGCTAAAATATGCTCTTTTTCGCCTAATACAACGATATCAGCGACACCAACCGTGATCCCGGCTTTGGTAGAATATTTAAATCCTAAATCCTTCATACGGTCAAGCATTTTTGATGTTTCAGTTATTTGGAAACGTTTAAAGACTTCCGCGATGATATTTCCAAGAAACTTTTTAATAAATGGCTTGATAATTGGTTGTTTACTAATATGTTCTTTCACATCGACATCTGTATCAACAAAGTATTTCTCCGGAGTTTTTTCTTCCAAATTCATTTTTGTTGGTTCATTCATATAAGGGAATGACTCAGGTAATATTTCATTGAAAATTAATTTACCTACAGTTGTGATAAGAAGTTTCGATTTTTGTTCTTCAGTAAATGTTTGATTATTCACCGAACTTGCAAGTACGGCAATACGCGTATGCAAATGAACGTACCCATTTTGATAAGCAAGTAAAGCCTCATTTATATCTTTGAAGATTTTACCTTCTCCAACCGCACCTTCACGTTCTAATGTTAGATAGTAGTTACCTAATACCATATCTTGAGAAGGTGTTACAACCGGCTTACCATCTTTCGGGTTAAGAATGTTTTGAGCAGCCAGCATTAATAGTCGTGCTTCTGCTTGTGCTTCAGCAGAAAGAGGTACGTGAACCGCCATTTGGTCTCCATCAAAGTCTGCATTATATGCAGTACAAACAAGTGGATGCAGGCGAATTGCGCGACCCTCAACAAGTGTTGGTTCAAACGCTTGAATACCTAATCTATGCAGAGTTGGTGCACGGTTCAATAATACCGGGTGTTCTTTGATTACTTCCTCTAAAACGTCCCAAACTTCAGGTTGAACACGTTCAATTTTTCGTTTTGCACTTTTAATATTATGAGCCAAACCTTTTTCAACAAGCTCTTTCATTACAAAAGGCTTGAATAATTCAAGGGCCATTTCTTTTGGAAGACCACATTGATACATTTTCAAACTTGGTCCAACGACGATTACAGAACGACCAGAGTAATCTACACGTTTACCAAGAAGGTTTTGACGGAAACGTCCTTGCTTTCCTTTTAACATATGTGAAAGAGATTTAAGCGGGCGATTTCCCGGCCCTGTTACAGGACGACCACGACGTCCATTATCAATTAAGGCATCTACAGCTTCTTGAAGCATACGTTTTTCGTTTTGCACAATAATGCTAGGAGCACCTAAATCTAAAAGTCGTTTTAAGCGATTATTACGATTAATCACTCGACGATATAAATCATTTAAATCGGAAGTAGCGAAACGTCCACCTTCTAATTGAACCATCGGTCTTAATTCAGGTGGAATAACAGGTAGAACGTCTAAAATCATCCAGTCAGGTTCGTTTCCGGAGTGACGGAATGCTTCTAAAACTTCTAGTCGTTTAATCGCTCTTGTACGACGTTGTCCTTGAGCTGTTTTAAGCTCCTCTTTTAGCATATCTACTTCTTTGTTTACATCAATATCTTGGAGTAGTTTTTTCACAGCCTCCGCACCCATTGATGCTTGGAACTTATTACCGTATTTTTCGCGATATGCACGATATTCTTTTTCAGAAAGAAGTTGTTTCTTTTCTAATGGTGTATCTCCTGTTTCAGTTACTACATAGGAAGCGAAATAGATGACTTCTTCTAATGCGCGTGGGGACATGTCTAATACAAGACCCATACGACTTGGAATTCCTTTGAAATACCAAATATGCGAAACTGGTGCAGCAAGTTCAATATGACCCATACGTTCACGACGGACTTTTGAACGAGTAACTTCAACACCACAGCGGTCACATACTACGCCTTTATATCGTACACGTTTATACTTTCCGCAATGACATTCCCAGTCCTTTTGTGGACCAAATATACGTTCACAAAATAGACCGTCTTTTTCAGGCTTCAAAGTTCTATAATTGATTGTTTCTGGTTTTTTTACTTCGCCAAAAGACCAAGAGCGGATTTTATCTGGTGAAGCAAGACCAATTTTCATATACTCAAAATTATTTACATCTATCAAGGGTCTACCTCCCTTTTCGTCTACAAGTTTTACCCGAAGAAATACAACTAGCGCCTTTTCGCTTAGGCCTACCTCCATGAGACGAAACCTAAGGGGCTTGGCGCTAGAGCAACATTAATCAATTGAATATATATTTCTAACTGTCTAAAAGGACTTATTCCTTTGAGGCAACAATTTCTGATTCTTCTCTAGACTCAGGTGCGATGTTTAAAGTGTCAGCTTGATTTACATCATCTTCATCTTCTAAGTCTCGCATTTCAATTTCTTGATCATCGCTAGATAGAATCTTGACATCCATACCTAAACTTTGTAATTCCTTGATCAATACTTTAAATGATTCAGGAACACCCGGTTCAGGAACATTTTCACCTTTTACAATAGCCTCATAAGTTTTCACACGTCCTACAACGTCATCAGACTTAACTGTTAGGATTTCTTGTAGTGTATATGCAGCACCATATGCTTCAAGTGCCCATACCTCCATCTCACCAAAACGTTGTCCACCGAATTGTGCTTTACCACCGAGCGGCTGTTGAGTTACAAGTGAGTATGGTCCTGTTGAACGAGCATGGAGCTTGTCGTCTACCATGTGTGCCAATTTAATCATATACATGATACCAACTGATACACGATTATCAAACGGTTCCCCTGTACGACCATCATAGAGGATTGTTTTCGCATCGTTCGCCATACCGGCTTCTTCAATTGTTTCCCAAACATCTTCTTCTGTTGCACCGTCAAAAACTGGTGTTGCTACATGTATACCAAGATACCTTGCTGCCATACCTAAATGTAATTCAAGAACCTGACCGATATTCATACGAGAAGGAACCCCTAGTGGATTTAACATAATATCTACCGGTGTACCATCAGGTAAGAATGGCATATCTTCTTCAGGGAGAATACGGGAAATTACCCCTTTGTTACCGTGGCGTCCCGCCATTTTATCCCCTTGGTGAATTTTACGTTTTTGCACAATGTATACACGTACGAGTTGATTAACACCCGGCGGAAGTTCATCTCCATCTTCACGGTTAAAGACTTTAACATCTAAGACAATTCCTTCACCGCCATGTGGTACTCGTAGTGAAGTATCACGGACTTCACGCGCTTTTTCACCAAAGATTGCATGCAACAAACGTTCTTCAGCTGTAAGTTCTGTCACACCTTTTGGCGTTACTTTACCGACAAGCAGATCTCCGTCTTTTACTTCTGCACCAACACGGATTATTCCACGCTCATCTAAGTTACGTAGAGCATCTTCCCCAACATTCGGGATATCACGTGTCATTTCTTCTGGCCCTAGTTTTGTATCTCGGGCTTCCGATTCATATTCTTCTATATGGATAGATGTGTAAACATCATCTTTAACAAGTCTTTCGCTCATAATAATGGCATCTTCATAGTTATAGCCATCCCAAGTCATAAATGCTACTAGTACATTTCGACCTAGTGCTAGTTCCGCTTTCTCCATGGAAGGTCCATCACCAAGTACTTCACCTTTTACAACACGATCGCCAACACTAACAATTGGACGTTGATTGTAGCATGTTCCTTGGTTTGAACGAATAAATTTTTGTAGGCGATATTTATTTAAATCACCTTTAACTTCTTGGCCATCAATATTTTTAACTTGACGCACCCAAATTTCTCGCGCTTCAACATGCTCAACAATTCCATCATGTTTACAAATTACCGCTGCTCCGGAGTCTTTAGCTGAAACATGTTCCATACCTGTTCCAACAATTGGAGCTTCCGGCTGCATTAGAGGTACTGCTTGACGTTGCATGTTCGCTCCCATTAATGCACGGTTTGAATCGTCATTTTCTAAGAATGGAATACATGCAGTTGCGGCAGAAACTACTTGCTTAGGTGATACATCCATATAGTCGATGCGGTCACGCTTAAACGCAGTATTTTCACCTCTAAAACGAGCAATAACTTCTTCATCGGCAAATGAACCATCTTCAGCAATTCTAGAATTTGCCTGTGCTACAACGTAATTATCTTCTTCATCTGCAGTCAAATAATCAATCTGATCTGTTAACTTACCAGTTTCAGGATCAACGCGGCGATAAGGTGTTTCAATAAATCCATATGGATTTACTTTCGCATATGACGAAAGTGAGTTAATCAACCCAATGTTTGGACCCTCTGGCGTTTCAATCGGACACATACGACCATAATGCGAATAGTGAACGTCACGTACTTCCATTCCTGCACGTTCACGAGTTAAACCACCAGGTCCTAATGCAGAAAGTCTTCGTTTATGCGTTAATTCTGCTAGCGGATTGGTTTGGTCCATAAACTGTGAAAGCTGCGAGCTACCAAAGAATTCTTTAATAGCAGCAATGACTGGGCGAATGTTAATTAATTGCTGTGGTGTTATCGTGTTTATGTCTTGGATGGACATTCTTTCACGAACAACTCTTTCCATACGCGATAATCCGATACGGAATTGATTTTGCAACAATTCGCCAACAGAGCGTAGTCGACGGTTTCCTAAATGGTCAATATCATCAGTAATACCAACCCCGTGTAGTAAATTAAAGAAATAACTAATGGAAGAAATAATATCTGCAGGTGTAATGTTTTTTACACTTGCATCTACGTTAGCATTACCTATTACATTTATTACCTTTTCTCCATCGTCAATCGGAGCATAAATTTTTATGGATTGAAGAACGATATCATCTTCTACCACACCACCAACTTGTGGGTAGACTTTAAAACCAGTTCCATTTTCCAAATTAGGTAAGATTTTATCTAATGTACGGCGGTCAAGAGTAGTTCCCTCTTCTGCGATAATTTCACCTGTTTCAGGATCCGCTAGCGTTTCTGCTAATCTCTGACCGAAAAGACGATTTTTTAAATGTAGCTTTTTATTAATTTTATAGCGTCCAACATTTGCTAAATCATAGCGTTTTGGATCAAAGAAACGTGATATTAATAAACTTTTTGCATTTTCTACTGTAGGAGGTTCACCTGGGCGTAAACGTTCATAGATTTCTAACAACGCCTTTTCCGTACTCTCCGTATTATCTTTTTCAAGAGTATTACGAATGTACTCGTTGTCTCCTAATAGATCGATGATTTCTTGATCAGAGCCGAACCCGAGAGCACGCAAAAGAACAGTTACAGGTAATTTTCTTGTACGATCAATACGTACATAAACTACATCTTTTGCATCTGTTTCGTATTCGAGCCAAGCACCACGGTTTGGAATAACAGTCGCACCAAAACCTTGCTTTCCGTTTTTATCCATTTTTCCGTTAAAATACACACTCGGTGATCGAACAAGCTGTGATACAATAACTCGTTCTGCACCATTAATGATAAACGTACCTGTTTCTGTCATTAATGGGAAATCACCCATAAATACATCTTGATCTTTCACTTCACCAGTCTCTTTATTTACAAGACGAACTTTTACACGAAGAGATGCAGAATACGTAACATCACGTTCTTTACACTCTTCCACAGAGTATTTTGGTTCGCCGAGACTATAATCAATAAATTCTAAAGATAGATTTCCAGCGAAATCTTCAATAGGCGAAATGTCTTGGAACATTTCTCTCAAACCCTCATCAAGAAACCATTGATACGAAGAGGTTTGAATTTCAATAAGATTTGGTAATTCTAGAACTTCGCTAATACGCGCAAAACTTCTGCGTTGGCGGTGTCGTCCATACTGAACAAGTTGACCTGTCAACTAAATTCACCCCTCAAATCAAGCGTTTTGGTTGCATCTATTATGTCTAATGGCAGGACAACCAGACTGACATAAGACAAAAAGAAAAAGGGTTTTCTATAAAAACCACAATTTCCACATGACGAGCTATTATTTTATAAGTATTTTCCATAATAGCCAAAAAATATTCTTAACATATTGAATTTGGATATAATTATAGAAAATATCATATTGGCATTTTTTAATGCTAACACATACAAAACTACTCGTCAAGCCTTTTCGCTTTTAATATATAATATCCTTTATTTTTACCTACAACTTCAACTTCTTCAAAAATTTCTTCTAATTTAGCCTTGGCTGACGGAGCACCTTGTTTTTTTTGGATGACGACCCAAAGCTCACCACCTGCTTTTAGATGCTTGTAGCTGTTTGTTAAAATATCATGTACAACATTTTTCCCGGCTCGTATAGGCGGGTTTGTTACAATCGCAGCAAATTCTGTTTCCTTTACATTTTCAAATCTATCACTTTCGTATATTTCAACATTTGTAATGGAATTAGACTTCGCATTTTCCGTTGCCAAGTTTAGTGCACGTTGATTTACATCGATCATATGAACAGTACGATTCACTGACATTTTTGCAATCGCTAAACCAATTGGACCGTATCCACATCCTACATCAAGGATTGGACCAGTAATATCAGGCATGTCGAACACATCAATTAAAAACCTCGAACCAAAATCTACTTCTTTTTTTGAAAAAACACCTTGGTCTGTTTTAAATCCAAATGTTTGTCCACGAAGACGAAACTCCCAATATACCGGATTACTTTCTGTTTCTGGATTACGGGAATAATAATGATTCATCATCACATCACATCCCTATAGTAGTTTTGTAACTATGGTGTATTACAAAAATAGACAAAAAAAGCCCGCTTTATACAGCGAGCTTTTTTTCATCACAATGATTACTTAACTTCAACGCTAGCTCCAACTTCTTCAAGTTTAGCTTTGATTTCTTCAGCTTCTTCTTTAGCAACGCCTTCTTTAAGTGGTTTTGGAGCGTTGTCAACAACTTCTTTCGCTTCTTTAAGTCCAAGACCTGTGATTTCGCGAACAACTTTAATAACTTTGATTTTTTGTGCACCCGCACTAGTTAGAACTATATCAAATTCAGTTTTTTCTGCAGCAGCTTCGCCACCAGCAGCACCTACAACTGCAACTGGAGCAGCAGCAGTTACACCAAATTCTTCTTCGATAGCTTTAACAAGGTCATTTAGTTCAAGAACTGTCATTTCTTTGACAGCTTCAATGATTTGTTCTTTAGTCATTATTATATCCTCCTAGTTTTTCACAAATTATTTATTTTTACTTTTTTGAGTTCAAAAGACATTACGCAAAAATATTAATATATTTATGCGCCTTGTTCTTCTTTTTGATCTGCAACAGCTTTTGTAGCAAGAGCCAAATTGCGGATTGGCGCTTGAAGAACGCTAAGCAACATAGAAAGTAAACCTTCGCGAGATGGTAGGTCTGCAAGAGCTTTAATTTCTTCAACTGATGCAGTATTTCCTTCAATCACACCTGCTTTAATTTCTAGAGCTTCATTATTTTTTGCAAATTCATTTAAGATCTTTGCTGGCGCAACTACATCTTCATTACTGAACGCAATTGCGTTAGGACCTGTTAGAGAATCTTCCAAACCAGTTAATCCAGCCGCTTCGACAGCACGGCGAGTTAAAGTATTTTTATAAACTTTAAACTCAATACCCGCATCACGAAGTTGTTTACGTAATTCAGTTACTTGGGCAACATTTAACCCACGATAGTCTACAATTACTGTAGAGACGCTTGATTTTAATTTACCAGCAATCTCGTCTACAATTAGTTTCTTTTGATCAACTGCACTGCTCATCTTTACACCTCCTGAAAATTACTAGATGATTTAAAAGCAAGTTTTAAATCACGACCACTTATACCGAAATATGAAAACCTCCATATCTCTAAGTAGACATGGAGGTTTAATGCATATAGCTTTTAAACTATAATATATATCGCATTACCTCGGTAGGAAATTAAGCTATTAATAGCACCTACTGTCTACGGTACAAATGTATTTATTTTTAACACAGCGTTGATTATAGCAAAAGTTTTTTGTGATGTCAACTTAGTTTTTTACAGTGAAAGATGAAGCATCAACTTTTACACCAGGTCCCATTGTTGAAGTAACAGAAATGTTCTTCATGTAAGTACCTTTTGCAGCTGCTGGTTTTGCTTTTAATAATGTATCAAAAATTGTTGTAAAGTTTTCAACTAGTTTGTCGTTATCAAACGATACTTTACCAATTGGAACATGAACGTTACCAGCTTTGTCAACACGGTATTCAACTTTACCAGCTTTGATTTCATTAATAGCTTTAGTCACATCAAATGTAACTGTGCCAGTTTTAGGGTTTGGCATTAAACCTTTAGGTCCAAGAACACGACCAAGTTTACCAACTTCACCCATCATATCAGGTGTTGCAACAATAACATCAAATTCGAACCAACCTTGGTTGATTTTATTGATATAATCGCTATCGCCTACATAGTCTGCTCCAGCAGCTTCAGCTTCTTTCGCTTTTTCACCTTTAGCAAATACTAATACGCGTTGTGTTTTACCAGTTCCGTTAGGAAGTACAACTGCACCACGAATTTGTTGATCTGCTTTCTTAGGATCTACTCCAAGACGAAATGCAACTTCAACTGTTGCGTCAAACTTTGCAAAGTTTGTTTTCTTTACTAATTCAATTGCTTCGTTCACAGAATAAGCATTTGTACGATCTACTAATTTTAAAGCTTCAACGTACTTTTTACCTTTTTTAGCCATTCTAATTTTCCTCCTCGAATGTGGTTTTAGCGGATTTACCTCCCACGAATAAAGGTTGCGAGCAAATATTTTTTAGCCTCGCAACCCCGTCGGACGAAAAACCATTTTTTACATGGATTAATCTTCGATAGTGATACCCATGCTACGTGCAGTACCTTCAACCATACGCATTGCTGATTCAACGCTAGCTGCGTTTAAGTCAGGCATTTTAGTTTCAGCGATTTCACGTACTTTGTCACGCTTCACAGTTGCTACCTTTTTACGGTTAGGCTCACCAGAACCTGTTTCGATTCCGGCTGCTTTTTTAAGTAAAACTGCAGCAGGTGGGGTTTTTGTGATAAATGTAAATGAACGGTCTTCAAACACCGTAATTTCAACAGGGATAATTAATCCAGCTTGATCAGCTGTACGAGCATTAAACTCCTTACAGAATCCCATGATATTCACACCAGCTTGACCAAGTGCAGGACCAACCGGTGGAGCTGGGTTTGCTTTACCAGCAGGAATTTGTAATTTTACAATTTTAACTACTTTTTTAGCCACGAGACACACCTCCTTAAAGTCCGTGATGTGGTAATAGGGAAATTTCCCTCCCACTCATTTAGAAAAATCTTTATTTTAATAAAGAATATATATTTTTGTTCAGTAGAACATACTGACCTAAAGAATGTTACCATTTTTAATGATAAATATCAAGTTGTTTCAAATTATATTTTATCAATTTGCGCAAAGACAAGATCAACAGGCGTTTCTCTACCGAACATACTAACCATAACTTTAGCTCTGCCTTTATCATGATCAATTTCTTCGATTTTCCCTGTAAAGTTAGCAAATGGGCCCTCTTTTACTGTTACCGTTTCACCAACTTCAAAGTCCACATCTACTCGTTTTTCTTCCATACCCATATGTTTTAAAATGACCTTCACTTCGTCAGGAAGAAGTGGTGTAGGTTTTGAACCTGATCCAGCAGATCCGACGAAACCTGTTACCCCAGGCGTATTACGAACAACATACCAGGAATCGTCCGTCATAATAATTTCCACTAACACATAACCTGGAAACACTTTCCGCTTAGTAACTTTTTTCTTACCATTTTTAATTTCCGTTTCTTCTTCTTCCGGAACAACTACCCGAAATATTTTATCTTGCATCGCCATTGATTCCACTCGCTTTTCAAGGTTTGCTTTTACTTTGTTTTCATAACCAGAATACGTATGAACAACATACCAATTCTTTTCCATTCATAAGGACTTAAACGTCCGTCCCTCCCCGGCTTATTAATAATTAGATATCTTTTTAAAAATTGAAAAAACCCGTTAACCGGGCTAAAAATTGCACTTATTTATTTCCATTATACCATGTAGAGATAGATGTTATTCAATACAAAGATTTAAAAATCTATTTATATTATTTTAAAATCCATTTAATTAATGATGAAATGCCTAAATCAACGACCATGAAGAATACCGCAAGTATAACAACTGTAGATATTACTGTAATTGTATAACTAGTAAGCTCTTTCTTTTTTGGCCAACTAACTTTTCTCATTTCTGATGCTATATTTCGAAAGAATTTCGCAATAGACATGTTTGTAACCTCCGGTATATAAGTTCAATCTTCAATAATTCTAGTAAATAACGATATTACTTCGTTTCACGATGAATATGATGGGCATTGCAATGTTTACAAAACTTTTTCACTTCTAATCGCTCAGCATCTGATTGTTTATTATGAAATGTCGAGTAATTTCTCGAACCACATTGTGCGCATGCTAGTACTATTTTTCTCTGCATAAAAAACACCTACTACTTACGTTAACATAATTTATTATAAAATAATCTACTAATTCTTATTTCTGTTTAAAAAGTAACATGCAAAATCTAAATTTGTCAATAATAGGCTTATTATGAACTAAACTCTCTGACTTCCAAATAACGTTCGAGCTTTCTCTTTACTCGTTGTAGTGCATTATCAATCGATTTAACATGACGATTTAATTCTTCGGAAATTTCCTGATACGATTGGCCATCTAAATATAATGCCAATACTTTTCTTTCCAAGTCACTTAATAATTCGGAAATTTTCTCTTCTATATTTCCATATTTTTCGCGATTAATAATTAGTTCCTCTGGGTTCATTATTTTTGCACCTGATATTACATCCATTAAGGTCCGATCAGATTCCTCATCATATATAGGTTTATCAAGAGAAACATACGAGTTCAGTGGAATATGCTTCTGACGGGTGGCAGTTTTTATTGCAGTTATTATTTGGCGGGTTATACATAACTCTGCAAACGCTTTAAACGAGGTAAGCTTGTCCTCTTTATAATCACGAATGGCCTTGTACAAACCAATCATCCCCTCTTGGACAATATCCTCTTTATCTGCACCAATTAAAAAATACGAACGTGCCTTAGCTCTGACGAAATTACGATACTTTTGAATTAGATAATCTAAAGCATCACTATCACCTTTGTGCACCAACTCTATCAATTGCTCATCTTCCATCATCACATAATTTTCATTATGCATTACCTTCATGTTTAGGTTCACACAAATCCCCCTGACCGCTCGGAAGCAATAGATAGAAATATTATACATTACAGAATTTTCAAGCGTCAATACTCATTGTTTTCCTCTACGGAGTTTTTCGAACATTTCCGCAACATCTTTACTCAACTCAATTCTAGAAAAAGGCTTATCCTGATGTGTATTCCGTACGTTCCTTTCTATTTGTTGATTAATTAAATTTACTTCGTTAAGTAACTCTCGGGCTGATATTCTTAGCGCCCCTTGTCCGAAAATAGCCCATTGCTCCGTGAAATCGGAAGTAGCTACATGAATTTGTGTTTTTCTATTGCTCAATTGAATGGCCATTTTTTCAATGCGTTCATCAGCGGATTCATTTTCTTTTGTAAAAATAACTTCCACTTTATGTTGTCGATATTGTTTTTCCAGCCCTTTTACATAAAGCGCATCAAAAACAATAATGACCCTATATCCTGTGAATCCTTGGTATTCAGCCATTCTTTCAATTAATCGGTCTCTTGCATGACTTAAATTCACATTCTTTAACTGTCTAAGTTCTGGCCAAGCACCTATAATGTTGTAGCCATCCACTAGCAAAATGTCCATTTTTATTCACCTTGAGGATGACGTTTTCGATAAACCTCATATATTAATAAGCTTGCCGCTACCGAGGCATTAAGAGAAGTAACATGACCAACCATTGGTAAATGAACGAGAAAATCACAATTTTCTTTAATCAATCGACTAATTCCTTTACCTTCACTCCCAATAACAATTGCCAAAGGCATCGACCCATCCATAGAACGGTAGTCCTGACTGCCTTTTGCATCCGTACCAAAAATCCATACTCCCCGTTCCTTTAGTTCCGAAATTGTTCTTGCTATATTAGTAACTCTTACAACAGGGACATATTCAATTGCTCCTGTTGACGCTTTTGCTACTGTAGCCGTAAGTCCCACCGCTCTGCGCTTTGGAATAATCACACCATGTACTCCGGCCGCATCAGCAGTTCTCAATATTGATCCTAAGTTATGCGGATCTTCTAATTCATCCAAAATTAAGAAGAAAGGATCTTCATTTTTTTGTTCCGCTCGTTTAAATAAGTCGTCTAATTCCGCATATTGATAAGCGGCTACAAGGGCCACTACCCCTTGATGATTTTCTTTTACCATTTGATCAATTTTCTGTTTAGGGACATATTGAACCAATACTCTTGACTGCTTGGCCAACTGTATTATTTGCTGCATCTGTCCTTTAGCTGAACCTTCCGCAATCCAGATTTTGTTAATATCACGACTGGACTTTAGCGCTTCAATAACGGGATTCTTTCCGGCAATATAATCTTGTTCCATCTCTTGAAACCTCCTGACTTCTTTTTATAGTCCGATTTATCATTTCTCTACGGTTTGAATAGCAATTGCAATAATTTTTTCTAATCGCACAAAATCCTTATTTAAATATAAATGTCCAATTAAAGCTTCGAATCCAGTACTATGGTTATATGTTTGGACATCCGTATTCTTCGGAATTGATCCGGATTTCGCATTTCTTCCACGTTTTACTATGACTTGTTCTTCTTCAGTTAAAACATTTTGTTCGTGAAACGTTTTTAATATACTCGCTTGCGCTTTAGCAGAAACATATTTCGTAGCTTCCTTGTGAAGATGATGCGGCTTCGTCTTTCCCAAATGGAGGAGGTGATGCCGTATATAAACTTCGTATACTGCATCCCCCATATAAGCAAGAGCAAGACTATTTAGCTGCATTACATCAACATTTTTCTCTATTTCTATCATTGCTTACCCTCTTCTCCATCGAATTCCTTGTGGGGTATCCTCTAGGATAATATTCATTTCCTTTAATTGATCACGGATTGCATCCGCTAAGGCGAAATCTCTATCTTTTCTTGCTTGATTTCGTTTCTGAATTAATTCTTCAATATCTTCATCCAGTAGCTCTTCCGATTCAAGTTTTAAACCTAATACTTCAAATAAGCTTTTGAATTCATCCATAAATGCATGTAGCACTTTTTCTGATGTATTTTTTTCTCTTAAATAGTAATTCGCCTGTTTAGAAAGCTCAAATAAAACGGAAATTCCGTTTGCTGTATTAAAATCATCGTCCATCTCATTTATAAATTCATTATGATAATGATCGATTTTTTCAAGCCATTGTTGGTCATTTTCCGTCAGATTGTTACTGCTTTGTAAACGATGTTTAATATTTTGATATGAGGTTTTTAACCGTTCTAATCCGCTCCCGGCATTCTCCAGTAGTTCTTCGCTATAGTTAATCGGATTGCGATAATGTACGGCTAGCATAAAGAAACGAAGTACTTGCGGGTCATAATGTTTAATAATATCATGCACTAACACAAAGTTTCCTAGAGATTTAGACATTTTCTCATTATCAATATTAATATAACCATTATGCATCCAATAGCGAGAGAATAATTTTCCTGTTAAAGCTTCCGATTGAGCAATTTCATTTTCATGGTGAGGGAAAGTCAAATCTTGCCCACCTGCGTGAATATCAATTGTATCACCTAAATATTTCCGTGCCATCGCCGAGCATTCAATATGCCAGCCTGGTCGCCCTTTTCCCCAAGGACTCTCCCAATAGATTTCTCCTTCTTTCGCGGCTTTCCAAAGTGCAAAATCTAAGGCGTCTTCCTTCTTTTCTCCTACCTCAATACGAGCACCAGATTTGAGATCATCAATGGATTGATGAGATAGCTTTCCGTATTCATTGAAACTTCTTGTTCGATAATAAACATCACCATGGGATTCATATGCGTGACCTTTACTAATTAGAGTCTCAATAAATTCAATGATAATATCCATATTCTCCGTTACTCGCGGGTGAACGTCAGCTGTATGGCACCCTAGAGCTGAAACATCTTCAAAATACGCATCGATAAAACGGTCAGCTATCGTCGGCACATCTTCACCTAGCTCTTTAGCTGCTTTAATGAGCTTATCATCAACATCTGTAAAATTTGATACAAAATTCACATCAAATCCGCGATACTCTAAATATCTTCTTACCGTATCAAAAACAATGGCAGGTCTGGCATTTCCGATATGAATGTAATTATAAACAGTAGGACCACAAACATACATTTTTACTTTTCCTTCTTCAAGCGGGATAAACGGTTCCTTTTTTCGAGTTAATGTATTATAAAGTTGAATTGACATTTTCTTTTTCGACTCCTTCCGTTTTTAACCGAACGATCTCTGCTTCTAATAAGTGAATTTTTTCTTCAATAGCGGAACATCGATCCGCTACTGGATCCGGTAAATCACTGTGATTCAAATCCTTTTTGATTTTTACCCCATCTTGAATAACGACACGTCCAGGAATTCCAACAACTGTTGAGTTTGATGGTACATCTCTTAAAACGACTGATCCTGCACCTATTTTAGAATTTTCCCCAACTGTTATCGATCCTAAAACTTTAGCCCCGGTAGCAATTAATGCATTATCCTTAATTGTCGGATGACGTTTGCCTTTTTCTTTGCCTGTTCCCCCTAATGTCACCCCTTGGTAGACAGTTACATTATCTCCAATTTCACATGTTTCACCAATAACGACGCCCATTCCATGGTCGATAAAAAAGCGGCGACCGATTGTAGCACCTGGATGTATCTCAATACCCGTAAAAAAGCGGCTTACTTGTGAAATAACTCTAGCGATAAAAAATAATTTCTTTTTATAAAAACTGTGGGCCACTCGATGTGCCCATATTGCATGAAGCCCGGAGTAAGTAAGAATAACTTCTACATAGCTTCGAGCCGCCGGATCCTGTTCGAATACTACTTCAATATCTTCCTTCATTCGTTTAAACATACTAACTCCCCCCTTTTCGGTGTAACGATTGGAACACAATATTTTTAGAAATAGAAAAAACGCCTCTGAAAAGACAGAGACGTGTTCTACGCGGTTCCACTCTGTTTGAATATAATAAGTCAAACGAACTTATTACATCCCAACTTAAGCCCCTTTAACGGTAGGTAACCGCCTTATCCTACTAAACCTTGTCTTTCGGAAAAAGATTCAGAGGTGCATTTCAAAAAACGAGGGGCTTAAACCACTTTCAGCCGGTGATGGTTCTCTCTTTCCATGAAGTTCACAAAAAGGAACTTCATTTTGAAGCAATCGTTTTTTTACTTCTCCTCTTCCACACTTTAATTTATATAATTTTCATTATCATTAGGTACCCATTTATTAATCTTACTATATTACATTTTTTAAAAAATGTTAACCAATAACAGCTTCAAGTCGTTTAATAATTTTTTCCTTGCCTAAAAGTTCTATCGCCTTCGGCAAATCCGGACCATGAGCTTGCCCAGTTACAGCTACTCTAATCGGCATAAATAGTTTTTTCCCTTTATGTCCAGTCGATTTTTGAACACTTTTAATGGACTTTTGGATTTCTTCAGCTTTAAATTCTTCTAAACCATTAACCTCATTTAAAAAGGCTTGGAGCACTTCGGGAACTTGTTCTTCACCGAGAATTTCCTTCGCTTCCTCATCATACTCAATTGAATCAGTAAAAAACAGCTTCGATAATTCGACTATTTCAGCCCCATAACTCATTTGATCTTGGTATAGAGCAATTAAATGCCGGACCCAATTATATTCTTGTTCTGATAAGTCCTCACTTACTAGTTTAGCTTTAATAAGATGTGGAAGTGAAATTTCTACAGCACGATCTAAATCAAGTTTTTTCACATATTGGTTATTCATCCATGTGAGCTTTTGCTTGTCAAACAAAGCAGGAGATTTAGATAACCGTTCAGCATCAAAAATCTTGATAAACTCTTCTTTTGTAAATAATTCTTCTTCTCCTTGTGGAGACCAGCCCAATAAAGCAATAAAATTGAATAAAGCTTCCGGCAAATAACCAAGTTCTTCATATTGTTCAATAAATTGAATAATACTCTCATCACGTTTACTTAATTTTTTACGACTTTCGTTAACAATTAATGTCATATGGCCAAACACTGGTGGTTCCCATCCAAATGCTTCATAAATCATTAATTGTTTCGGAGTATTAGAAATATGATCATCTCCACGAAGCACATGCGATATTTTCATTAAATGATCATCCACAGCTACTGCAAAGTTATATGTTGGAATTCCGTCTTTTTTAATAATAACGAAATCACCAATACCTTCTGCCTCAAATGATACTTCGTCTTTTACCATATCCTTAAATGAATATACATGTCCTTCTGGAACGGCAAAGCGAATGCTTGGTTTCCTGCCTTCATTTTCAAGTCGCTCTTGTTCTTCTTTAGAGAGATGACGACATTTTCGTGAGTATTTTGGCGTTTCCCCACGAGCAAGTTGTTCTTCACGTTCAGCTTCTAATTCTTCTTCTGTACAGTAACATTTATAAGCTAAATCTCTTTTTAGTAAATCATTGTAATACTTTTGATAAATTGCCCCACGTTCAGATTGACGATATGGAGCATATTCTCCTTCTTTATCGATGCTCTCATCCCAATCGATCCCTAACCATTTTAAATATTTTAGTTGGCTTTCCTCTCCACCTGCAATATTTCGCTTTTGGTCGGTATCCTCAATTCGGATAATAAACTTTCCCCCTTGACTGCGAGCAAACAAGTAATTAAAAAGAGCCGTTCTGGCATTTCCTATATGTAAATGGCCAGTTGGACTTGGTGCATATCGAACACGTATATCGGCTGACATGAATTTTTCCTCCTAAATGATATTTCTATTTTTTATATACTGGTTTATTTTATCACCAGCTCATGTAAGTTAAAAGGAACCTCTTGAAACTTTATTTAAATCATCGCGAAATATTTCCCGTTTACTTTCGTTCCAAAAGAATGACTGCCATTGCGGCAATCCCTTCCCCTCTGCCGGTAAACCCTAATTTTTCAGTTGTTGTAGCTTTTACATTGACCTGCTCAATTTCCCCTTCTAAAAGTTCAGCTATTTTTTGGCGAATTTCTTCTATATGTGGGACCATTTTAGGTTGCTGAGCAATAATCGTACAATCAATATTTCCCAAACAATAACCCTTTTGTTTCACTAACTTCCATACATGCTTTAAAAGAGCGGCTGAATCAGCGTCCTTGAAGCGGGGGTCTGTATCCGGAAAATGCTTTCCAATATCGCCTTCACCAATTGCACCTAGGCTCGCATCAGCGACCGTGTGTAACAATACATCCGCGTCAGAATGGCCTAATAACCCCTTTTCATAAGGTATCCGTACTCCTCCAATAATGAGTGGCCTACCTTCTACTAATTGATGGACATCATATCCTTGACCTATTCGAAACATCTTCAAGTATTCTCCTTTTTATTCTGTTTTTTTCTTTAAATTATAGTTGTTATTTCATAACAGACCTTTTCTTTAGTATTGCTTCAGCAAAATAAAGATCCTCTGGAGTTGTTAACTTAATATTATCATAATCTCCAGTAACAATATTGACAGGATAACCGAGTCGTTCCACGAGGGAAGATTCGTCCGTTCCTAGAAATTTTTCTAGATGAGCCTGTTGATGAGCGTGAAAAAGAATCGAAAAGCGAAAAGCTTGTGGAGTTTGAACCTGCCACAAGCTTGAACGCTCTACTGTCTCCATTACTTGATTTTGCGTGACCTTCTTAATCGTGTCTTTTACAGGCACAGCAGCAATCGCAGCACCATGCATATGCGCATCATTCACTAATTGATGAATGATACTTAATTTAATAAAAGGTCTGGCACCATCATGGACAAGTACAATTTCTGTATCTTTGACTGCCTGCAGTCCATTGTAAACACTAAACTGCCTCTCTGTACCGCCATAAACGGTTTTTATTTTCTCTTCCATAGGATTTAATAATTCTTTAAACATCAGCTCATCATCAGGTTGAATCACTAAAATAATTCCTTTGCAGTTTTGGTCATGAAGAAAAACATTTAGTGTGTGAAGAATTACCGGCTGTTCTTGTAACTCTAACAATAATTTATTCTTCCCAGCACCCATTCTTTTTCCTTGCCCTGCCGCAGGAATAATCACCTGATAATCCATATAGTATACTCCTAATATTATAATGCTTTCTCTAATAACTTCGGCTTAGCGAATATCATTCTACCCGCTGATGTTTGCAATACACTAGTAACTAAAACATCAATTCGTTTACCAATATAGTTTCTTCCTTCTTCAACTACAATCATCGTACCATCATCCAAATAAGCGATTCCTTGATGATATTCTTTCCCGTCTTTAATTAGTTGAACGTTTAACTCTTCACCCGGAAGAACAACCGGCTTCACTGCATTCGCTAAATCGTTAATATTTAAAACTTGTACACCTTGAAGATCGCAAACTTTGTTAAGATTAAAATCATTCGTAACAACGATTCCGTTTGTTAACTTTGCAAGTTTGATTAACTTACTATCCACTTCTTGAATATCTTCAAAATCGCCCTCATAAATCTGAACCTCGATTGGGAGCTCCTTTTGAATACGTTTTAAAATATCTAGGCCACGGCGCCCTCTGTTGCGTTTAAGCGCATCGGATGAATCCGCGATATGCTGCAGCTCTTCTAATACAAACTGAGGAATAACAATAATGCCATCTAAAAACCCCGTTTGACAAATATCTGCAATTCTCCCATCTATAATGACACTTGTATCTAAAAGTTTCAATGATTTTGATTCCTTAATTTCCTCTTCTGTTTCTATTGCATTTTTCTTTTTTTGACGGGTAGTAATAGTAAATATGCTCATAAGTTCTTCCCGCTTTTTAAAACCTACCTGAAAACCAACATAACCAAAAATTAATGTTAATAGAATCGGTATTACTGTATTTAAAATAGGAATTTCCATATGATTAAAAGGAATTCCGATTAAATACGCGACAAAAAGACCGAAAATTAAACCGAGACTCCCAGATATTATTTCCGAAATCGGAGCATTAACAATTGAATCCTCAAACCATTTTACAAAACCAACAACATAATCTACAGCCCAAAAAGAAATAAAATAAAAGATAATAGCGCCCAAAATAGCTGTAACATATGGATTATTAATAGCAACTTGATGAGATAAATTCAATAGTTTCAGAAGCTCGGGTAACAGAAATATCCCAAGTGTCCCACCAATTATAATAAAGCAAGCTTGAACAATACGTTTTAACATTTCTTCACCTCCTTTATTCATTATAAACAATTTCTAAAGTTTAAAACGTTAGATTCAGCATTATTTTTTGAATGTAATCTTTTAGACATGTTTTCGTTATATTGATAAAATTTTATACACATTTATTTTTAACTCCTCATAGTTTTTACAATTGACGATCTGCAAATGTTTGTTCTCTAAATAGTTTTAAACCTTCTTTAATTTTCCTAGCCCTTACTTCGCCAATTCCCTCTACCTCATCAAGATCATCAACAGATGCCTTTAATACATTGGGCAAAGTTTTAAACTGGTTTATGAGATTTTCTAAAATGGAAATAGGGAGTCTTGGTATTTTATTCAACACTCGATATCCTCTAGGACATACATGATCATCTGGATGAATATAGTTGTTAAAACCAAGTAACTTCATGATGACGTTATCATCTAACACCTCTGAACTAACTAAATCCTGAAAACGCAGCAGCATTTCAACAGGTTTTTGTTGATTTACATATGCGTAATCGCGAATAATGAGCATCGCCTCTTCTTCAATATCAGTTACCAATTCTTTCATCTGTAAACGAACAAGTCTACCTTCTGTTCCTAATTCATTTAAATAGGTTATTAACTCCTTTTTTATTCTAAAAACCATCTCTACCCTGTGCAGTACTTGTAATAAATCACCATACGTGACTAATTCTTCAAATTCCAGCACCGACAGATTCGCGATGCTTTGGTTGAAAACTAGCTTATACTTTTCTAGCGTTTGGATTGCTTGATTAGCTTTCGTTAATATTACGCTAATATCCTTTAAGGCGTATCGGAAATTACCTTGATATAAGGTAATGACATTACGTCTTTGTGAAATAGCGATAACTAGAGACTTTGTTTGCTTCGCTACCCTTTCAGCGGTTCTATGCCGCATACCCGTTTCAGAGGAAGAGATAGACGGATCAGGTGCAAGCTGAGCATTTGCAATTAATATTTTATTTCCTGATTCGTTCAGTATGATCGCACCATCCATTTTAGCTAGTTCATACAAATAACTAGGACTGAACATACAATTAATTGTAAACCCACCATCAACAATCGCTTTTATTCGATCATTATATCCAAGAACGATCAATCCACCTGTGTTTGCACGTAAAACATTATCGATTCCTTCACGTATTGGTGTGCCAGGGGCAATTAACTGTAAGATTTCAGACATGGACTTTTGTTGTAGCTTTTTATCATCCATTCAGTCATCCTCCTAGTGCATGTTGTAACGCTTCCTGGACAGTTGAAACTCCTATCACTTTAATTCCTTGAGGAACTTTCCATCCGCCAAGATTATTTTTTGGCAAAATAATTCTACTAAATCCTAATTTTGCTGCCTCCTGGACACGTTGTTCAATCCGAGAAACTCTTCTTACTTCTCCTGTAAGACCAACTTCTCCAACGATACAATCATCCGCATTAGTTGGCTGATCACGGAAACTCGATGCAATACTAATAATAATTCCCAGATCAATCGCTGGTTCATCCAACTTTATTCCCCCGGCAACTTTTAAGTAAGCGTCATGGTTTTGCAATAATAGTCCAACCCTTTTTTCTAATACAGCCATTAATAATGTCACACGATTATGGTCCACGCCTGTTCCCATTCTTCTTGGCATCCCATATATAGAAGGAGATATGAGTGCTTGAATTTCTACGAGCACGGGCCTCGTTCCTTCCATTGAGGCAACTACAGTTGACCCCGATGCTCCTTTTGATCGTTCCTCCAAAAAGATTTCGGAAGGATTATTAACTTCCGTAAGCCCGAATTCCTTCATTTCGAAAATCGCCATTTCATTCGTGGAACCGAAACGGTTTTTAACCGCCCGTAATATTCTGTAAGAATGATGCCGCTCACCTTCAAAGTAAAGTACTGAATCTACCATATGCTCTAAAAGTCTTGGACCGGCAATTGATCCCTCTTTTGTAACATGCCCAACAATAAAAATCGCGATACCTTTTGTTTTTGCAATTCTCATTAATTCAGCTGTACACTCTCTAACCTGTGAGACACTTCCAGGTGCAGAAGTTACCTCTGGATGGTAAACTGTTTGGATGGAATCAATTACAACAAATTGCGGAGTAATTTCTTGAATGGTTTGATGAATCGCTTCAAGATTGGTTTCGGAAAATACATAAAGAGTTTCTGATGAAATATTAAGACGATCCGCTCGGAGTTTTGTTTGTTTGACGGATTCCTCGCCTGAAATATATAAAACTTTATGATTATACTTAGATAGTTGAGATGATACTTGTAGAAGGAGTGTAGACTTTCCAATTCCGGGGTCTCCGCCAATTAATACAAGTGATCCGGGAACTACTCCTCCTCCCAATACTCTATTAAGCTCTTTTAATTCAGTAAGAACTCTTTCTTCTTGTTCAGAGACAATTGTAGTTATAGGAGTTGCTTTTGATAAACCTCCACCAGGAGAATGCAAAAATGCCCCTTTGCGAGGTTTCCCGGTGATTTCAACTTCTTCAACCATCTTGTTCCATTCATTACATCCCGGACATCTTCCCATCCATTTTGCAGATTCATATCCGCATGACTGGCAAATAAATTTTGTTGTCTTTTTTGCCATATTTTACTTCCTCTCTATATATCTATGCTTTTCTGACATAGTAATTACCTTCACTAGTAAAAAAGCACATGCGAAACGTTTTTATTGAAACTTAATATTCAAGCATACTTGTCTAATTTCTCTTACAAAAAAAGTTATTATACTTATAGACGAATTAATCATGCATATAGTTTCATTTATTAGCGAGTTCCATTACAAAAAATGGAACTCGCTTAATATCAACGTTCTTCATGTACTTATCATTATTATATAATTGTTTCGGTTACTTCAGATGGTTTAACTATGAATTCCCCATCGTGTATGTCAATCATTACCTTTTGGCCTTCTAATATAACTCCTTTTAATAGCTCTTCTGACAAACGATCCTCAACATGCTTCTGTATAGCCCGTTTCAATGGGCGAGCGCCATATTCCGGATCGTACCCTTCCTCCGCTATTTTTTCTTTTGCTGCTTCGGTTAGTTCCAATTCTATATCTTTTTCCTTTAATCGTTTAACTAATTGATCTGATAATAATGAAACAATATTTCTTAAATGCTCTTTTTCAAGTGCATGGAAAACAATAATTTCATCAATACGGTTTAAAAATTCAGGACGAAAGGCTCTTTTAAGTTCGTCCATTACTTTACTTTTCATATCTTTATAATCTTGGTTTCCATCTTGAATGTTGAAACCAACATATTTGTTCCGTTTTAACGATTCAGCACCAACATTTGAAGTCATAATAAGCACTGTATTTCTAAAGTCAACCGTACGTCCTTTAGAGTCTGTTAGACGACCATCTTCTAACACTTGCAAAAGAATGTTAAATACATCTGGATGCGCCTTCTCAATTTCATCAAGTAAGATGACTGAATATGGTTTTCTGCGGACTTTTTCTGTTAATTGTCCACCTTCTTCATATCCAACATATCCGGGAGGGGAACCGACAAGTCTTGATGTAGAATGTTTCTCCATATATTCTGACATGTCGATACGAATCATTGAATCTTCATCACCAAACATAGCCTCTGCCAATGCTCTAGCTAATTCAGTTTTACCAACCCCCGTTGGACCTAGGAATATAAAAGATCCTATTGGTCGTTTCGGATCTTTCAACCCTGCCCTCGCACGGCGAACAGCTTTAGAAACAGCCTTCACTGCTTCTTCCTGACCAATTACTCGTGAGTGTAAAATTTCTTCAAGCTTTAATAATTTATCGGTTTCGGTTTGTGCTAATCTAGATACAGGGACACCAGTCCAATTAGATACAACTGTTGCAATATCTTCGACCGTTACCTCGCTATTTTCTTGACCTTGTTTTTCTTTCCATGATTTCTTAGTTTCTTCTAATTTTTCTCGAAGTCGTTGTTCAGAGTCCCTTAACGAAGCTGCTTTTTCAAATTCCTGACTTTGTACTGCAGCATCCTTTTCTTTCCTAATTTCCTCTAATTTAATTTCTAATTCCTTTAAGTTAGGTGGAGTTGTATAGGAGCGTAATCTCACCTTTGATCCTGCTTCATCAATTAAATCGATAGCTTTGTCTGGTAAAAATCGGTCGGAAATATAACGATCTGATAACTTCACCGCAGCTTCTATTGCTTCGTCTGTAATCGATACACGATGATGAGCTTCATATCGATCCCTTAAACCTTTTAAAATTTGAATAGACTCTTCAGCGGAAGGTTCATCTACTTGAATTGGCTGGAATCTCCGTTCTAAAGCGGCATCTTTCTCGATGTATTTACGGTACTCATCTAAAGTCGTAGCACCAATACATTGCAATTCACCTCTTGCTAACGATGGTTTCAAAATATTTGAAGCATCGATCGCACCTTCTGCACCACCAGCTCCAATTAAAGTATGGAGTTCATCGATAAACAGAATAATATTTCCGGCTTGGCGGATCTCATCCATCACCTTTTTTAAACGGTCTTCGAATTCCCCACGATATTTCGTCCCAGCAACTACAGTACCCATATCCAATGTCATGACTCTTTTATCACGAAGTGTTTCGGGTACTTCGTTATTAACGATTTGTTGAGCGAGTCCTTCTGCAATAGCCGTTTTACCAACTCCGGGCTCACCAATTAAAACAGGATTGTTTTTTGTACGTCTGCTAAGAACTTCAATAACACGTTGAATTTCTTTGCTTCGGCCAATCACAGGATCTAACGTCTCTTCTCTTGCAATAGCTGTCAAATCACGTGCGAGGCTATCCAAGGTAGGTGTATTTGCATTTGCTGTACTTCCTCCTTGATGATTTCCCGCTTCACTACTTCCCAATAATTGAAGAACTTGTTGTCTCGCTTTATTCAAGCTAACACCTAAATTGTTCAAAACCCGTGCGGCGACGCCTTCCCCTTCACGAATAAGACCAAGCAAGATATGCTCTGTGCCAACATATGAATGACCTAATTTTCTTGCCTCATCCATTGATAGTTCGATTACCTTTTTGGCACGAGGTGTATAATGAACGGTTTGTCCGGAATCCTTTCCTTTGCCAATTAAATTTTCAACCTCAATTTGAATTTTTTCCGGGCTTAATCCAAGTCCATATAATGCTTTTGCTGCAATTCCTTCTCCTTCTTGAACTAAACCAAGAAGAATATGTTCTGTACCGATATTATTATGTTTTAATCGTATTGCTTCTTCCTGTGACAGGGCCAATACCTTTTGAGCCCTTTCAGTAAATCGTCCAAACATCATTACGATCTCCTCCTAGCCATTATTTACTTCTTCAAGTTTTAATCGCTCACGAATTAGCGTTGCACGACGTATATCTCTTTCATGGGGACGAAGAGGTCCACCTGCATATTGTTGTAAAAAACCAGGTTGAGTTAATATCATTAATTCATTAAGTATATTTTTAGATACATTTTTGATATATCCCATATCTATTCCTAATCGTAGATCAGATAAGCACTGTGCTGCCTCTTTTGACTCAATAATTCGGCTATTTGCTAATACACCAAAGGAACGAAATACTTTATCTTCTAATTGTATGTTTGAGGTTTTAATCAATGCTTCTCTGGCTGACCTTTCTTGTGCAATTATTTGTTGCACCACACTCATCAAATCTTCGACAATATCGATTTCAGTTTTACCGAGAGTAATCTGATTTGATATTTGGAATATGTTTCCTAACGCTTCGCTTCCTTCCCCGTAGATTCCTCTGACAACTAATCCTAATTGGCTAATTGCAGGAATGACCCGGTTCATTTGTTGTGTTAAAACTAAACCAGGCAAATGAACCATAACCGATGCTCTCAGACCTGTACCAACATTTGTTGGGCAACTTGTGAGATATCCCAATTTTTCACTAAAAGCATAATCGATATGTTCTTCCATTAAATCATCGATTTTACTTGCTTTTTCTAACGCTTCCTTCAATTGTAGGCCAGGAAACAAGCATTGAATTCGAATATGATCCTCTTCATTAATCATAATGCTTACATCCTCTTCACTAGTTAAAATAACGGCACCATGTGAAGATTCATCTGCCAAATTTGGACTGATAAGATGTTTTTCAACTAAAACCTTTTTTTGTAAAGTTTGTAAGTCTTCCATTCTCAATAATTCCATATTATTCTCGGGGAACGATTTAGATTGTAAAGCAGCCTCTACTTTAGAGATTATTTCCCTTGCTTCCTCATTACTAAACAAGGTTGGAAAATTAAATTGTTTAAAATTCCTCGCTAAGCGTACTCTAGAACTTAAAACAATATCAGAATTTGGTCCTTCTTGATTCATCCACGAACTTACAGCTTGATTAACGAACTTTTCCAAGCTCATGAAGTTTCTCTCCCTTCATTAAGAAGTGAGCTCTCCAAAGAACGAACTCGATCCCGAATTTCAGCAGCTTTTTCAAATTCCTCACTTTTTATTGCTTGTTGTAAATCAAGTTTCAATTGTTGAATCTGTCTTTTAATATGAACGGTTCCTCCTATTCTTTTAGGAAGCTTTCCGTGATGTTCTAGATTTCCCGCATGAAGCCGTTTGATGATTGGCTCTAAACGATTGCTAAAAGCATCATAACAATGCGCACATCCGAATCTTCCTATATTCACAAATTGTTTAAATGTCATTTTACAATTCGGACATTGCAGTATTTCATTTTTTTGAATTGTTTCATGTTTTGCTTGTTGGAACACTGGGTCAAAATTCAATAGACCTGCTAATATATTATTAATTGAAAATCCTGGTTCCCCTTCAAACATAAACATCTCACCTTTTTCTTGAGCACATTTTTCACAATAATGGATTTCAGTCTTTTCTCCATTAATGATTTTGGTGAAGTGTAGGGTTGCCGGTCTTTCATTACATTCCTGACAGATCATTACATTCACCTCGGTAATTATTTATATTTCAATGACATCAGCATTGCACTCAGCATTCGTGATCTAAGTTGATCTCTTTCTGGAAGTTCTATATAGAGGACTGATCGGTCCATCACACTCAACATAATTTTAGCTTCCCTCTCAGTTATAACCTCTTCTTCCACTAAACGCATAATGACATCTTCTGCATTTGCTTGAGATATTCTTGTTTTTACTAATCGTAATAAATGGTCAATTAAATGTGCCTGGTCATGGGGTCTCACTTTTATAATTCGTATATACCCGCCACCGCCCCTTTTACTCTCAACTAAATAACCTCTTTCTATAGTAAATCTTGTATTGATTACATAATTAATTTGGGAGGGAACACATTGGAATTTATCAGCTACTTCACTTCTTTTAATTTCAACAATTTCACTACCATTCATTTCCAATACTTGTTTCAAATAACCTTCAATTATATCTGAAATGTTCTTCATCAAGCCCACCTCCTTCTCCGAGTTGACTTTGACTATATTTGACTTTAATTATACATGAATTATTAAAAAAAATGCAATTAGAATGTTTATAAAAATTAGTTTTGCCAAGAAGATGAGTATTAAAACTGAAATTTTAAATAATAATGGAAGGGCCCTTTTACTAAGGTGCGATAAATCGTAGGTAGGAGTAGTTTTAAATGGTTTGTTCATTTTTTTGATCGGTTACTCTGTATTTGATTAGTTGCCGAATTTTTTTGAGTGGTTATTTCATTTTTTGGATTGATCTTTTTGCTTTTTTAATTAGTCTTTTGCTTTTTTTAATGGCTTGATCTTTGTTTGAATGATCTCTTTTTAATTCTAAAGAAAAAAAACACAGAGCATACACTCTGTGTTTATCATTTGCCTGGCAACGTCCT
>NZ_NAZB01000028.1:62203-79739 GCF_003055045.1 Heyndrickxia sporothermodurans | reverse complement strand
CCCATAGCACCCAAAGTTGCCCTGTTATCGGACTGCTTCGGGCTGTACCGAACCCTTAAATGTAGAGGCGGGCATGCTATCGGTCCGCTTCAACTTCATTAGGTCCCATAGCACCCAGAGTTGCCTTGCTATCGGACTGCTTCCGGCTATACCGAACCTATAAACGTAGAGGCGGCTTTGCTATGGGCCCGCTTCAATTTCTTTATTAGAGCCAGTGTCACCTTGGCTAGGGGGAAGAAAACCGTGACCATTGTAACAATATTTGCTTCGCGTTCTCCCTGTAAATAACAATTAAATCCAAATTTAATTATAAAGCGACTTCCAAAAGAGGCTGATAATTGTGTAAAATGTAAAATAAAGATAAAAAATATAGGATCTGGAGAGGTTACCATTGAGTAAACGTATTGTGATCTGGGATATTATTTGTTATTTGATATTTCCAATTGTTATTTGGAATTATGGAAAGAATCATATAGGTGAATATTATGCCATGCTAGTTTCTACATTGCCGGGAATTTTATACAGCATCGTTCGCTTCATTTTACTTAAAAGAGTAAATTTATTTGGAATTTTTATGGTTTTAAATTTATTAATTGGAACACTTGTTGATGTACTTGCGGGGTCAGCAATCCAGATGTTATGGAATGATGTATTTTATTCTTACATATTAGCTCTTATTTTTATTGTTACTATTGTCGTTAATAAACCTTTGTTTCTATTCTTCTCGCTAGATTTAGTAGAAATGCAAGGACACAATCGGACAAAAATGAAAAGTTTGTTCTATCAAAAGAAGATATTATTTATTTATAAATTAATAACTTTCGGTTTTGCTTTTAGAGAAATACTTTTATCTTCATTGAAAATTGCACTTATACTTAAATATGGTGTAAATTCATTTGATAAATCAATAATACTAAGACAAATTTTGAGTTGGGGGACTTTTGGTATTTCTTTTTACGGTTTCTTTTATATATCGAAGTTACTGAACAATCAGACAAATAGTCAAAAAACTTCCGATATATGTTAGAAAAGCAATGTAATTAAAAAGTGGAATTTTTCCGACCTGAGGTTTTTAATCAACATGTGCTTATTGCAAATAAAACAAATTGAAAAAAGTAAAGGAAATACGATTGTATTTCCAAGGATAGATTTAGATATTCATAAAGAAGAGATTGTAGCGATTCAGTGCAATCACGAAGTTGGAAAACAGTTAATCATGATGATAATTGGCGAGACACCCATTTCAAACGGGGAAGTATTGCTGGAAGGCTTGCCTATAAACCACCATTTTAAAAGCCTATCTAACCGTGTAGGGTTATTTTTATTGGATGAAGCGATGTATGAACGACTGACACCGAAGGAGTACCTTGATTTTTATAAAAGGTTATATGATGTGAACGAAGAGATTAATTCACTCCTTCAAAAAGTAGGTTTAGTTGAAAAAGTGAAAACAAAAATTAGTAAACTTACATATTCAGAAAAGAAACGGTTACAGCTTGCTAGGGCAATTTTGCATCTGCCGGGCATGCTCATTATGGAAGAACCTGATCAAAATATTGATATCGAAAGTAAAATCATTATGCAAAGAGTATTAGAAGACTTTAAAGGACAAGGAAAAGCCGTTCTCATTACGACAAACAACTTTGAAAGTGCCATTTCCATGACAAATACGGTTTATCGTCTGAATGAGGAAGGCTTAAAGAAAATTGATGTTGTGGATGAGGAAAAGGGTAATTTGCATCCCGTTTCAATTGAAGACCAGGTGATAGATTCGCCACCGGCAATCGTGAATGAGGAAATAGGAAATTCAACTGCTGAAGAGGCAAATGAGGGTAAAGAACAAGCAGAAGAGGAAGCTACTATCATTCATAGACCATTACGGATTGAAAAAATTCCGGCAAAAGTCGAAGATAAAATGATCCTATTTGATCCCACGGAGATTGTCTTCGTTGAGAGTAATGAAGGAATCTCCCACCTACATGTAAATGGAGAAGTCTTTCCTTGTTCCATTACTTTGAATGACCTATCGGAACGATTACGACCATTTGGCTTTTTTCGCTGTCATCGATCCTATATTGTCAATTTACAAAAAGTACGGGAAGTAATCACTTGGACTAGAAATAGCTATAGTCTCATTCTTGAAGATTCCAAGAAAAGCCCTGTTCCATTATCCAAAGGAAAATTAAATGAGTTAAAAGTGATCCTCGGAATTTGAGAATTTGTTCACATCTAAAAGAGCATTTTTTAGTCAAAAAAATGCTCCACTCACCCTAAAATTGGTGCCATTCAACCGTTTATATACTCCCTTCGCCTTGATATTACTGCGTTTCACTGATTTTGCAACTAAACTTAAATCAAGAAAACGAAAACGTGAAAAGGGGTAATGTAAATGGAAAATGTTATCGAAGTTCGAGAACTTGTTAAATCATTTGAAAACAAGATGGCATTAAAAAATGTAAATTTTCAAGTAAAAAAAGGAGAAACCATTGGTTTTTTAGGACCAAGTGGTTCCGGTAAAACGACAACGATCAAAATTTTAACAGCCCAACTTCATCCAACAGCTGGAGAGGTTATAGTGTTTGGTCAACCTATCCATAAATTAAAAGATCCTACTTATATGAGGAGAATCGGAATCTTAACAGATAATAGTGGCCTTTACGAACGACTTAGTATCTACGATAACCTTGCCTTATATTGTGATTTATATGATGTGGACAAAAGTAGAATCAATGAGGTTCTTGAATCTGTTAATCTAATACAAGATAAGAAGAAACCAGTTCAAAAACTATCAAAAGGGATGAAGCAGCGGGTTACATTGGCAAGAGCCATCCTACATAAACCTGATCTTCTCTTTTTAGATGAACCAACCTCTGCCTTAGATCCAGTCAATACAAAGCATATTCATGCGGGCCTAAAGAAATTGAATCAAGAAGGAACAACCATTTTTTTAACAACCCATGACATGCAAGAAGCAGAAGACCTTTGTGATCGCATTGCGTTCTTGAATAACGGTGAGATCATGCTACTGGACACACCCCGAAATGTAAGAGCACAACAAGAAAATACAACGATTTCGCTTTTATTAAAAGGAAATCGTACAGTTGTAGTTGATAAAGGTGAAGAAGGGGCAAAGGAAATCTATCAATATATGAAAGATGGACAGATTTTAACCATTCATTCCAATGAGCCGACACTTGGAGACATTTTCGTACAATTAACAGGGAGGAACTTATAATGACTTTTTCATTTAAACGAGTAAATGCCATATTTATTAAGGATTGGAAAGACCTGCAAAGAAATTCCTACATCATCTTTACATTGGCAATCCCTTTAGTTTTTGCTGCATGGTTAGGTCGTATGGGTGAAGAAGATGGCATCTTTAGCACCTATCCAATTAATCTTGCTCTTGTCATTGCAGGTGCTTTTATCCAAGCTGCAATGGTTGCAGAGGAAAAAGAGAAAAATACATTAAGAGGATTGTTGCTATCTCCTGCTAGTACAGTTGAGATTTTCGTAGGAAAAAGTGCATTATCTGCTGTCATGACAATTGTTGTGATTATTGGTTCCATCTTTTTATCAGACTTCAAAGTCCCATCACCCCTATTATTCGCAGTAAGTGTATTATTGGGTTTGGTTTTTTATATTGCTACTGGAACCATTCTTGGCTTAATATCAAGAACCGTAATGGAAACAAGTATTATTGGAATGCCTGTATTAGTAGTCTTTGGCATGAGCTCTATGTTTAAATCAATGGTGGAAAATGAAACTTTCTTAAAGATTATCGATTATTTACCAAATGAGCAGCTAAATACCATTTGGGTCGGCTTAAGCAAGGGAGAAGGCTTTAGTGGAATTATTGGAAATATGCTTATACTCCTGGTGTGGGCAGCTATATCAATAGTTACTACAGTAGTTATTTATAGAAAACGTAGGATTGATTGAAAAAAAGGATGAGAGTGTTAAGTCAATTTCCTGTAATTGGTATGTCGTATACACCATATAATTTATCAAACTTTGTTCTAAAGCTTTTGTTTTTTCTAAATTCCATCTTGAACCTCCAGTTACGTAAGGCTTTATAATGAACATATACTTTTTATGGGAGGAATGTTCATGAAAGGGAATAACAAGTATTCGATTGGGGAGTTTTCAGAAAAAACAGGAATATCAATTCGTACCTTACATTACTATGATGAAATAGGTCTTCTACAACCAGAAAAGCATCCAACGTCGGGCCACCGCATTTACGATCATCAAGATATTTTAACCTTACAGAAAATCATCAGTCTAAAGTTCCTAGGGTATAGCTTGGATAAAATCACTAACTTGTTAAAGGAATCGAGTTTTTCTGTTGATTTAAATGAAACGTTAACCCTACATTTACAAGCATTAGAAAAAGATAAAGAACGAATTGAACAATCTATCACTGCAATTAAGAGAGTTATAAAGTTATTGGAGAAGGAAGGGGAAGTAGACAGCGCCATATTATTCAGTCTTATACATGGTATACAAACGGAAAATATACAAAAAGAGTGGATGGAACGGCACATGCTTGCAGATGTAATGGAAGAGTTGTCAAACAAAACAGAAGAAGAAAAAATCACCTTAGATCAAACCTTTATTCAATTAGCTAAAGAAGTAAAACAATTGTATGGTAAACCTGTAGAGGACCTAAAAGTACAAGAAATGATTAAAACGTATATAGAAGCTTCTTTTAAGTTTCTTGGTGATGATTTGATGGAAAGACTAGCGGAAACCAATGTGGAAGAACTGGATGTACAAGAACTCGAAAATATGACATCTCCATTTACAGAAGATGAACAAGATTGGCTAAATCAAGCAATGGAATATTATATGAAACAAACGGAATCAGAATAGAAATAAGATTTTCTCGACCTCTTAATAATATTGGGGTTAGTATATGATTATGATCTATTAATTTTAAGCTACAATTAAAGGAAAAGTAACAAAGTAGGTTCCTTACGTTTTGTTGCTTTTTGTATTGAAAAATAGACAATATTATAAAAGAGGTGTAAATGAATGAAACATGCATTAGTTGTTGGAGGCACAGGAATGTTATCCAACACATCTCTTTGGCTAATGAGTAAAGGCTATCAAGTATCGGTAATTGGACGTAATGTAAATCGAATGGAAGGCTTGATAAGTAGATCAATAGATAGATCACTTATAATACCGATTTTAGTTGATTATAGTGATGTAGCGCTTTTGAAAAGGAACTTAAGACAGGCCATTGAACGGAATGGTCCTATTGAGTTAGTTATTGCATGGATACATTCGTATGCGGAGAATGCTTTAGAAATAATATCAAAGGAAGTTTCACATTGGAACGAAGGGACATGGAGTCTGTTTCATGTATTAGGAAGTAGTAGGAATCTTAGTGAAATTAAAAGTGAAATAAATGTATTTGATTCCTGTCGATACCACCAAGTACAGGTTGGTTTCGTCATTGAAAACGGTCATTCAAGATGGCTAACAAATGAGGAAATTTCCCAGGGTGTTATTGATTCTGTTCAGAATGATAAATTGACAAATATCATTGGCACTCTTGAACCTTGGGAAAAGCGCCCTTTAGCTTAGGTCTATTGTAAAATTCTATTTAATAATAGGGAATGTAAATCTTGTATCAAACATTATTTAAAATGAAAGGAAAGCAACAAAGTTTTAACTGCTTTGTTGCTTTCCCTATTAGGCGTCAGGAATCAATCTAAAAAAATGTAATTCAATTATTTTTTTAGGGAACACCCCAAATCATTTACAACGGTTTTAAAGGTACACATATATCACAATAATCGTTGTAAATCATATTACCGATGTATCTTTCGAAAATCGGTTTGTTGTCAATTTGATATCCACTTCTGTGAATGGCAGGGAAAATTTCAGTCCATGCTTTTTGAATGTCCTCGGCTGTATGCTTTACTTTGTAAATAAGATATTTTCCACCCGCAAATTCACTTTCGCAAACTGCATCATCAATTTGCTCATCTTTTGAAATGACAATACAAGCATCATATCGACAATTTTCGAGTGGTGTCGTTTCCGGATTATCTTGTGGAATTCCGAACAGTATAGTCGATTCAGTAAGCAAATTTTTCTCTGTTGCCCATTTTTTTAACTTATCCATGGCTTGAACGTTTGCGGGACCATACGGACCTACTTGTCGCACATATGCAATGCGATACTTTGGAAGATTTTCGACTTTCATATTCATCATTTCTACTTCCCTTCTAGAAAATGTTTGATACATTTCGAATGCTATCATGATAAAAAAAAATAATCACCAAGTATTTTTAAAATTCAAAAAATAATTTGTGTAAATGGGTTGAATAATCATTTGAAAGCGTTTAAACCTTATAAAGGTTCATGTTTTAAAATCAGTTAACACGGTAAAAATGATAAGTATTATCGAATGCTATTTTAAGTTAAGAGAGCATATGACAAAGGAGATACTTATGGCTAAAAAGAACGTTTCTATTAACTATTCGGCTCGTAACCTATGGGCGGGATTTCTATTCGGTCTTGGCATTGCCGCCTTTTTTGATGAAACCGTCTTTCATCAATTACTTCGTTGGCACCATTTCTATGATAAATCTACGACAAATATTGGTCTTATATCTGACGGGCTATTTCATGCTTTTAGTTGGTTTGCAACGATTGGGGGCTTATTTCTATTTGCCGATCTTCGAAGACGGAACACATATAATTGGAAAAGATGGGGGGGGTGGGGTTTTTCTCGGTGTAGGTGGATTTCAGCTATACGATGGTATAATTCAGCACAAGCTCATGCGAATTCACCAAATTCGCTACGTTGATAATCTGCCTGTTTATGACTTAATTTGGAATATCGTTGCTATTATTATAATAATAGTCGGTATCTTTCTCATTGTCCGGTCAAAGAAGTAAAATCAGCTAAGAAAGGGTATTTTGAATGCACAACATTAATTATCATGGTGATGAGTTCGTGCCCGAGGTTCTTTTGGCATTACCGTTTATAGTAGTATTTATTTTATATATCTTCGCAGTAGTGGTCTCTAATCGACGTCATAAAAAATGGTCTTTATACCGTACAACCTCTTGGATTTTTGGAGTAATTTGCGTCTTGATTGCCGTTATTGGCCCCCTAGCAGACCGTTCCCACGTGGATTTCTCCGCCCATATGCTTGGTCATTTGCTTCTTGGAATGCTTGCTCCACTGTTTATGGTTTTAGCTGCACCTATGACTCTTATTTTGAGAACACTCAACGTCAGAACTGCCCGTAAGTTATCACGATTACTAAGAAGTCGATTGGTTAGTGTCTTTAACAATCCCATTATCACGTCTGTGCTCAATATTGGTGGATTATGGTTACTTTATACAACTAACTTATATAACCTGATGCATGAGAACATTTTTGTCCATGTGTTCGTACATCTTCACGTTTTTATAGCCGGATACCTTTTTACAGCATCCCTGATTTACATCGACCCAACACCCCATCGGGTTCGCTTCGTTTACAGGGCAATTGTATTCATACTAGCCCTTGCAGGTCACGGCATATTGTCTAAGTATATCTATGCCCATCCTCCAAACGGTGTACCTCAAAATCAAGCGGAAGCAGGCGGTATGCTTATGTATTATGGAGGCGATGTCATTGACGCAATAATAATCTTTATCTTTTGCTTTCATTGGTATCGTGCTATTCGTCCAAAAGCATCATTTTCAAGAATTACAGGGATTTGAAGGATTTAATATTATTTGAGAAATTGCTTTAAACATTATCGAAGGAAATCCGTAAATGGGGTGATTAAAATAATGAGGAGAATAATCACCATTGCAGTTACATTTCTTTTTATACTTCATTGGTTTATACCATCATTACCTTGGTAGCAGTAATAATTCATTACATAAGTTAATTTTAGAATTATCTGTTGCACGTATAATAATTGTAAAAATAAACGGAATCAAAGGGAGGATGACATCATAGATAGACTTTATAAAAATTCATCAAAAATAGTAATTGATCTTCCAATCTACCATTCCGGTTATCGATTTTTGTCGAAGGTTGATGCTTGACAATGACTATTAATCCGTGGAAAAATTTATTTAAGAATATTTTCCTTGCATCTATTTTATCCTCATTGAATCAACTTCAAAAGTATGGCAATCTAAGAAATTAGTAAACCCTACCTCTTTTTCGTCTTCAAGACATTCTTCATTAAAATCCTTTGCATTCTGAGTTAATCACCACAGGAGTCCTACTATGTTTTACAATCATTACCCAATATGGGAGTTGATAAGCTAGTAAACAATTAATTATCTCGTTAAGTTGTATAAACTTTTTTGTTCAACCGCTTATTGCTTATAGGATTGGTAGATATAATTATTTCAAGTTTAAAGGAGGAGCTATTAATGGGGCACGATATTAGCGGATACAATAAATCAGGAGAAGAAATTTGTTATATTCGTTTTGGTAAGTTGAATCCAACAGCCACCGTATTTTACAATCTTTTTGATGCTAGAGACTTTCATGCAGGTGTAAGTGGAACAGGGGCAAGTGAAACTTACACATTGGCACATGTTGAAAAGACGTTGGCAAACTACAAGGAATTCTATGGTAATGATTTCGTGGAGTTAAAGGATGATGACTTTTTAATAAGGGAACGTAAAGAAATACTCAAATTTATAAATAATTGCTTAGAAACCGCTAAAAAAGAGGGAAGTGTTAAAGTATTCTTTGGTTAATTAAGTCTAAATCCTATGAGAAATAATATAGGAGTCTGCAGGGTGTGATGATGTTAGTATAGTTTCAATATATTTAAGACTTAACTTGCTTATCTCTCTCCTAAACATTAGAATTCCAATTCCTACTACTAAATCGAGGGAAATAAATATTCCAACAATAATACAAAACACAATGTTCAATATAACACTCCCTAAATAAATCTCCATTTTTCAAATTACAATCCATTTTGTTTGGTGAAAACTGAATTTTATTTTAAATTACTGTAAAAAAGCAATATATGTCAAAAAGACTCTTCCCTTTTTTGCTATCTTTTTTACAAGGAGGTTCAAAGAAAAGAATGAGTTATAATCCAATCATACAAAAAACGATTGAGCATATAGAGAAAAACTTACACGAAGCACTTTCGTTAGAAAGCATTGCTCAATTTGCTGGATTTTCTAAGTATCACTTTCATCGTATTTTTCAAAAGGAGATTGGTGTAACAGCATCTGAATATATTCGGTACCGTAGAATTGCTAATTCTGCAAATATGCTGCTTTATTCGGGAGAAAAAATAATAGATATCGCGGTCTATTATCGCTTTGAGTCACAAGAATCATTTACTCGTTCCTTTAAGAAGTATTATCAATTACCACCAGGAAAATATAGAAAATTTATGAGTAAATTAACCTTACAAAGGGAGGAAGTTGTTTTGAAAAATGAACAGTTAGTAAAAGGATGGCAATTAAGCGGGAGTCACCCATTTAATTACGAGATGGGAATTGATCATGAAATCTTTCATAAAGGGAACGCATCTGGATTTTTAAAATCAGTTTCTGTACAATCCCAAGGGGAGTTTGCAACGATGATGCAACAATTTAAGGCAGAGAAACATCTTGGTAAAAGAGTAAAGTTATCCGGGTTTATAAAATCTAAAGATGTTGATGGGTTCTGTGGTTTTTGGATGCGTATAGATGATGCTCTTGGGGATGTGTTGCAATTCGATAATATGGGTAACCGTCCAATAGTAGGAGATACTGAATGGAATCATTATCACATTGTTTTAGATGTACCTGAAAATAGTACAGTGATTGCTTTTGGTGTTTTGCTTTCTGGAAACGGACATGTATGGATTGATGAACTTAAATTTGAAGAAGTTGATAAAGGTACACCAACAACTAATATCGATTTTACTGGTGACCTCTTAGATGAGCCTACTAATTTGTCTTTTGCGGAGTAGGGATAGATAATTGCGAAATTTTTTAAAGTTATTTAGTGATAATTCTGACAGACTAGTGGCGTTTATGGTATGTTAAAAAAAAGGAGTGATAATGATGGAGGGATTTGTATTTAATTTTAAAAATAAACGAGTTCGAGTGTGGTTCTTAACGGTTTTACCGGCTATTATTCTTGCAATACTTTTGTATACTTTATTACCAATAAAATACAATGTTATCCCAATGCTGTTTCTTATAGCTGCAGTAATGATTTATTATAGTTGGGTTTTTATCGATAAAAAGAAACAGAGGAAAGATGATACTTTTCTCAACTAACTGGTGAACTTAATACATTTAAAAGAAAACGTCATTTTGAACTCTTTTTTCATAATGACGTTTTTAATGTTGTTAAAATAATGCATTAACATCCAGAATAACGAACTTTCACTGATGCAGTACTATCGTATATCTTTACGAATTATCATCCACATTATTATTTTCTGCCCTTTTTAATGCCTTTTGAAGCTGATAAATTTTCATCATACCAATTAATCCAGCTAATAGTGCTCCCAATAGAACCGATCCAATAATAACAAGAATTAATGGCCAATCGGCTTTTCCAAATAAATAATTAACTGTTACAGGTTCAACATTGATTACCGAAAAAATTGCAATAACTAAGACGACAATTAATGCTAATAGTAAGTTCCATTGCTTTTTCATAAGCCACCTCATTACTATTTTTTTTAATACTATCAGAATATATTCTAAAATCATAGCTTTTAGGACATACTCTTATCCATTGTAAAAAAGCATGCCTTTTGAATTTCCCCTCTTTGCAAAGAACATATTTTCCATCAGAATATTCGACTTTCGTAGAGAATAAAGCATGGGAAAAATACTTAGAATACATATATGGTAAAATTAAAAGATAAATTGATTGAATAGAGGTTCGGTATGAGCAATGTGAAAAAGTACAAATCAAAAAGGTTAAAGACAATTTTACGTGGATTGATCATTATAATTGGGGGATTTATAGCGGCATATGGTCTAGAAACTGTCTTAATCCCTAATAATGTATCTGATGGGGGAGTAACGGGACTTAGTATCGTTGCATCAAAACTATTTGGATTACCATTAGGCGTTTTAATTGCGATTATTAATATCCCTTTTATTTGGTTAGGTTATCAACAAATTGGTAAAAGCTTTGCAGTTTTTTCGGTTATAGGAATAATTTCATTATCTATTGGTACAAGCCTTATGCATCATATCCCAGCGATTATTGAAGGGGATACCTTGTTAGTTACTGTAGTTGGTGGTATTATCCTCGGTTTGGGGATGGGGCTTGCTTTGCGTAATGGCGGTGCATTAGATGGAATTGATATGCTAGCTGTACTACTTTCCCGGAAATTACCGTTTGGAACAAGTGATTTAATTCTTTTCTTAAACTTGTTTGTATTTATTTTTGTTACAACTATATTCGGTCTTCAAGGGGCCATCCTATCGGCAATTGCTTACTATATTGCCTCTAAAGTGATTCATATCGTTGAGGTAGGTTTAAGCGGCTCTAAAACCTTTAAAATTATCACCACTCAACCTGAATTAATGGTAGAGACCATACGTGATCGCTTAGGCAGAAGCGCAACGTATAATGAAGTTTACGGTGGTTATACAAGAGAAAAATTTAAAGAAATCACTTGTGTCATTAACCGTTTAGAAGAAAGCAAAATAAAAGAAATCATTCATGAAATTGACGAAACCGCTTTTGTTACAGTATATGACGTTGCAGAAGTTAAGGGTGGTAATTTCAGAAAGAATAATATTCATTAGATAAAACCGGGAAGAAATTCGCAAGCTTTATCCTAATCATATTAATGAATACGGGAGCGGATCCTACAAGATTTCGGTCCCTATTCTTTTATCCTAGATCAATTCCATATTCAATAAGGTTTTAATAAATAATAGAATTATTTTATTAGTTATATTCTCCTTTCCCTCATTAATTCTACAAAATTCTCAGCTGATTTAGATAGACAATGATCCTTTAACCATATTAATCCGACTGGGGAGGATATCATATTATTGGAAATTTTATGAGCATGTATTGGGTATCCTTTATGCTGTTTAAGGACGGTTTCAGGAACAATAGATGCTCCAAAGTCAGCTGAGACCAAATCCAGTAACAGAAGAATATCAGAGCACTCACAAATGATGTTAGGATTTAACTGGAATTGGGAAAATGCCTCTAAAATTAAATAATACACACCCAGTCCCTCAGTGCTCGGTAGTAGGAGTGGAGTATTTTGAATTTCGGCAAGTGTGATCTCGGAAGCGAGTGGTTCTCGAGTTTTTGATGTAATAAAATAAAATGGTTCTGTATAAAGGTGTAGAACTGAAAAATCGTCTAATTCTAATGGCAAACGAATAATTGCCAGTTCAACGTTTCTCTTTCTTACTAATTGACAAAGATGTGAAGATTCATTTTGTTGTATTTTGTAAGTAACCCTTGGATAGCTTTTTTTAAATTGTTGTAGGATTTCAGATAACTTGGACACTGAAAATGTATTAACTCCTAATGATAGTGTACCACTTAAACCTTTTCCAATTTCTTTTACTTCCAGTTTAGCCTCTTCCATTAGCTTGTTCATTTGTAATGCATATTTATATAAAGTTTTTCCCGTTTCTGTTACTTCAAAATATTTTCCGCTTCTTTCCACTAATTTCGAGCCAAGTTCTTCTTCCATTGCTTTCAAATGTTGACTTAATGGAGGCTGAGAGATATGGAGCCTTTCAGCGGCAGCAGAAATTTTCCCTTCCTCTACAATGGCTATAAAATACCGTAGCTGTCTAATGTCCAAATTAAAACACCCCTTTAGTATATGAAAAACTTAAGTAAAACTAATTTTTTTTATATTTTCCATATAGTTAATCCCATGCTAGCATATTTATATAGATGGGAAAAGGAGCTTTGATGATGAATCGTTTCTATCAATTTAAGGGCTAAAGGGTCAAAGCCTTTTTTATGGGAGGGCAAAAGAAAGTGACAAATTCACCATTCTGGTTAACGAATGTCAGTCTAGAAACAGGTTACCATTATGAAAATGGAGCAGTTATAGGAACAAAAACAGAACGTTTCCATGTAAAGATTGAAGATGGAAAAATAAATGAAATGGTTGTAGCGGACAAACCGTTAGAAACCACTTTACCGAAACAGAATGCGAATAATTACTTAATGCTTCCATCATTTAGAGATATGCATATTCATATTGATAAAACATACTATGGAGGTCCTTGGAAAGCGCCAACAATTCCAACAAAAGGGCTAATTACAAGATTAGAAGAAGAGGAAGTGTTGCTCCCAAGCTTATTGCCTGTTGCCGAAGAGAGGGCTAAGAAGCTATTAGACTTGATGTTGAGTGCGGGCACTACCCATATTCGTACACATTGCAATGTCGATCCCTTTATTGGATTGAAAAATTTAGAAGCAGTTTTAAGAGCAGTGGAAGCTTATAAAGATAAAGCTTCTGTCGAAATTGTTGCATTCCCACAGCACGGTTTATTGCGCAGCAATTCGATTTCATTGGTTAGGGAAGCATTGCGCAACGGAGCTTCCTTAGTAGGTGGTGTCGACCCGGCAACAGTGGATGGAAATATTGAAAAATCATTACATACAGTAATGGAGCTAGCTGTAGAGGAAAATGCAAATATTGACCTTCATATACATGACCCAGGAAATCTTGGAATATTTACGTTTAAGCGATTGGCTGCATTAACGGAGGAAGCCGGCTGGCAAGGAAAAGTCACGATAAGTCATGCTCTGGCATTTGCTGATATTTCCCCTAAAGAAGCGAGTGAAGTTGCTGAGTTACTGGCTCATCAAGGAATTTCGATTGCATCATCTGTTCCTATTGGAAGAACGATTCCAATTCCTCTTTTACATGAAAAAGGTGTAGAAATATCTTTAGGTGATGATAGCATTACAGATCACTGGTCTCCATTTGGTAAAGGAGATAGCTTAGAAAAAGCAGGGACGCTAGCAGAACGTTTCGGTTTAAGTAATGAACGTTCATTAGGACAAACCTTAGGATTTATTACCGGTGGCCTCACTCCTTTAAATAAACATGGTGTACGTGCATGGCCGAATATTGGTGATGATGCCGATCTTGTTCTTGTTGATGCAAGTTGCTCTGCTGAAGCTATTGCAAGAAGAGCAGGAAGAAAAGCGGTTCTATTTAAAGGAAATGTTGTTTCTGGAGCACTTTAATAAATGAAAAGGAAGGGATTGATAGGATGAGTACTAATTTTTGGTTAACCAATGCCCGATTAGAGACTGGATATGAAGTTGCTAATGATGTCATAACAGGAACAAAGACTGAATGCTTCCATTTATTAATTAAGGATGGGAAGATTGCAAAGATTATTTCCTCTGAAAAAGTCATTGCAGATGATTTACCAAAAAAAGATGCGAAGCAGCGATTGGTTCTTCCATCTTTTATTGAAAAACATTGTCACTTAGATAAAACATTGCTTGGTGACAGGTGGCGGGCGGTAACACCTGCTAAAAGTATTTTTGATCGATTTGAAATAGAAAAAACTATTCTACCGACTTTAGAGACGACTACGCAAGAACGTGCGGAAAAGTTACTTGATATTTATTTGAAGTCAGGGGTTACTCACGTACGTACACATGTAGACCTATACCCTGAGGTTGGTTTAAAGAATTTAGAAGAAATTCAGAAAGCATTACAAACATTTGAAGGAAAACTATCCTATGAAATAGTTGCATTCCCGCAACATGGCTTATTGCGTTCGAAGGCGAAAAATTTAGTAAGAGAAGCTTTGAACAAAGGGGTGAGCCTAGTTGGTGGTGTCGACCCTGCCACAGTAGATGGAGATCTTGAAGCCTCTTTACAAGAAATGGTTACACTCGCTGTAGAAGGAAATGCAGGAATCGATTTGCACTTGCACGATGCGGACCATCTAGGAATCTTCACAATGAAGCGACTAGCTCAGTTAACAAAAGAAGCAGGCTTACAGGGGAAAGTTGCTATTAGTCACGCATTTGGTCTTGGTGATGTATCTGAATCCCAAGCAGTAGCAACGGCAGAAGTATTGGCAGATGCAGGAATCACTATTATAACGAGTGTTCCTCTTGGCAGAAAGTTTCCGCCTGTTGGATTATTGAACAGAAAAGGTGTATCGGTTGCTGTAGGATGTGATAATATTTTTGATGTTTGGTCACCATTTGGAAATGGCGATATTTTAGAGCGGGCGGGTCGTTTGGCTGAAATTTCTGGATGGGGAAGTGAACAATCATTAGCACAAACGCTTCAATTTATTACTGGTGGCAAAACACCGCTTGATTCTAAAGGAAACCAAGTGTGGCCGCAAGTGGGAGACGAAGCAAGTATCGTTGTAGTTGAGGCATCTTGTTCAGCCGAAGCCATTGCCAGAAGATCGAAACGAGTAGCTACGATGTTCAAAGGAGATATCGTCTCGGGTTCACTATGTAAATAATTTTGGCTTAACTCAAAACTTCGTGTATTATTCTTAAATCATAATTGAATTTAACTGTTCATGGACGAAATATCGTATTTCCATATGTAGGCTTGGTGACAAAGTACAGTGAGCAGGATATCAGACAGTCTCTTACTATTGTGATATATTTATTCGGTAAGGTATAGGATAAGAAATCACTTATAGACAATACAATTATTGTTTAAATATAGCAATCGGAGGAATATCTAAATGAATGTATTAGTAGTAAAAGCAAACAATCGTCCAGCTGAACAGGGGGTTTCCAGTAGAATGTATGAAACCTTTATGGAGACAATAAAACATGCGGAAAATCTTAACGTTTCTGTTTATGACGTATTTGCAGAAGACACACCTTATTTTGGACAAGAAATCTTTAATGCATTTGGGAAAGTGAACAATGGTGAAAAATTAACAGAAATGGAACAACGTCTCTTAAATGCTAAGCAAAAAGCAATGGACGCTTTAACTGCTGCTGATGTAGTAGTATTTGCTTTCCCTTTATGGAATTTAACGATACCAGCAAAATTACAAACATTTATTGACTATGTTTATGCTGCTGGTTTTGCTTTTAAATATGATGCACAAGGAAATATGATTCAATTAATGACAGATAAAAAAGCAATTTTCTTAAATGCACGCGGTGGTTTTTATTCAACACCCGAAACGGAAAAAATGGATATGTCCGTTAATTATATGCGTAACGTATTTGGTGGTATATTTGGTATGGACATCATCGATGAAGTTATCATTGAGGGTCATAATGCAATGCCTGATAAAGCAGATGAAATCATCGAAGAAGGATTACGTCAAGTGACTGAAGTCGCTACTAAACTAGTGAATAAAGTAGTTTTAGTGTAAATAATCAACTCCTGACTACATAAAATACTAATTTGTAGTCAGGTTTTTTTGTGTCTAAAATGTCAGCTCTCTGTAGATCAAGACGAAACGCTACTTTTCCTCATCAACGAATTTGTGTGCTTTTATTGGAGGGAATTTTCGGCAAATATAAAAGAATTGTCAAGTAGTTTGTTTATAAGAAAAGGAATTTTTGTATTGAAAAATCTCTTAAAAAATGCCACCTATCTTTAGCCCAATAAATGCAAGAAGTATTCCAACCGTGTAACTAATACTTAAATATAAAACCATCACATTCCAATTTTTCTTTTCATAAAGTTGGACATTTTCTAATTTAAAGGTAGAAAAAGTGGTAAACGCCCCCGTGAATCCCGTCCCTAATAGTAATTGCCAGGACTTTTCTAAATTTGCTCCGATAATTAGACCGAGGAGAAACGAACCGATTAGATTCACAAAAAGGGTAGCTATTGGAAAAGTAGATGGGTATTTGCTCTTTATCCAGTTACTCATTCCGAAGCGGAAAATTGCGCCAAAAAATCCCCCGATTGCTACTAATGTAATATGTGCAATCATTTAGAGATCACCTCGTTTTTGGAAGTTCCTAAATTAAAACCACACCAGGAGAATAATAGCCCACCCCAAAGACTTAAGAGTACATAACCGATTGCAATAGCCCATTTCGCGTTCATTACTAGTTGAACGGTTTCCACACTAAAGGTAGAAAAAGTCGTAAAGGAGCCAATCAATCCGGTTCCTATTGCAGTAATCATATAAGGATGGAGAAATTTAAGCCGTGGTACAAAAGTTGTTATCCATCCCAAAATAAAACTTCCCGCCATATTAGTTAAAAAGGTTGCTAACGGAAAGTCGTATAGCCACCAATGGTTAAAGTAAATTCCGATTAAATAACGCAAAGATGCCCCAAGTATCCCGGCAATGCCAACGAATAAATACTGCACGAATGTTCACCTCTAGTATATAGTTCCCAAACATAAAAAGACTCCTACCAGATATTTTTTCCGGTAGGAGTCATTAGCCTAGTAGCACATCTGGCGAACTCCATCGCCCTTTACATTTATAGCGCTATTTTAGCATATAATCATAAATTTACCAATGGAATATTTATTATGGGGGCCGCTTTTCCCTTTGCCGGTCCGATAGAAGTACGCCCGGCACAGCAATGGGACTGCTTCTCCTTTAACCGGTTCC
>NZ_NAZB01000028.1:0-62074 GCF_003055045.1 Heyndrickxia sporothermodurans | reverse complement strand
CCGGTCCGATAGAAGTACGACCAGCACAGCAATGGTACCGCTTCTCCTTTAACCGGTTCCATAGCAGTACGCCCGGCACAGCAATGGTACCGCTTTTCCCTATCCCGGTCCGATAGAAGTACGCCCGGCACAGCAATAGTACCGCTTCTCCCTTTCCCGGCACCATTCCAGCATTGCTCTATCGGACCACTTGCAATGTCCATAAACAAAAACAATTACTCCATTATTCGTACAAATAACGGAACTAGGGTCCAAACTCGCAACCATTAGAATGGATAAATATAAAATGTTAACAAACCTACTAAGATACCTGTAATGATTCCAAAGAAAACCTCTACCGGTTTATGTCCTAACAATTCTTTAAATTTCTTTTGGTACTGATCCATCTTTACATTATGATCTTTAATGATTTCAATTAATTGATTGAAATCAGCTAATAATTTATTTAACACTTCAGCATGGAACCCGGCTTCTCTTCGAACACCAATTGCATCATGAATAACGATGGCAGAAACAACGACGCAGATTGCAAACTCATTAGAATAAAAACCGGAAGTTAATCCGATGGCTGTTGTTAAGGAAATAACTGTAGCTGTATGTGAGCTGGGCATTCCACCTGTACTTAAAAATAAACTCCATTTCAATTCCCGTGAGGCTAAAAAGTGAATGGGAATTTTGACAAATTGGGCAATTAACATACCTAAAAGAGCGGCTAAAATGGGATATGACAGAAACATTTTGTCCTCCTATTCATTGGATAGGTAATAAAATCACATTATTTTCTTTTATAACATACTCTTATAGTTCCACAAAAAGTCGTATATTAAGCTACTTTTTTGATAATTAAGATTAGATTAGGATAGTGGATCAGCCTCATTGTCCTAACTCCAGTTCGAATTATCAAAAAAATCTGATTGGTATATTGCATTTTGCATACAAAGATAGTATGATAGATTCCATTAATATATTGCATATAGCATTTTTAGCAAAATACTCATCTTAGGGGGAACATATTATGAATGGCAAACTATCATTTTCATCTTACTTTGTAGTAGGGGTAATGCTATTTGCGTTGTTTTTCGGAGCGGGCAATTTAATTTTCCCAGCACAGCTTGGTCAAAATGCTGGAACAAATATTATACCTGCAGTTGTAGGCTTTTTGATTACTGGCGTCGGTTTACCTTTTCTAGGTATCTTAGTGATGGGGTTTTCAGGAAGTCGGAATTTACAAGAACTATCTAGTAGAATTCATCCAATCTATGGAGTGATTTTTACTTCTCTATTATATTTAACGATTGGGCCATTCTTTGCGGCACCGCGTACAGGTGCAGTAGCATATGACATCGGGATCGCCCCATTTGTCGGAAAGGGATTTGAACAAACAGGGTTATTTATTTTCACCTTATTATTTTTTGTGATTACTCTATGGTTTTCTTTGAATCCAGCAAAGATAGTGGATCGCGTAGGAAAAATCTTATCTCCTGGTATTATTATTCTTTTATTTATTTTATTAGTAACGGTGATTGTCAAACCAATGGGATCCATTGAAGCTCCACAAGGTGCATATACAGGTAATGCCTTTATGAAAGGATTTACGGAAGGATATAATACGATGGATGCATTAGCTTCACTTGTATTTGGTATTATTGTCATTAATGCCATCCGTTCAATGGGTGTGAATTCTACTCGTGGAATCCTTGGTGCAACGGCAAAATCAGGCTTTGTTGCGATTGCATTTCTCGGTATCATTTATGTGGGAATTACCTACTTAGGGGCAACAAGCACGGGCAGATTTGGTCTCTTTGATACTGGCGGTCCTGTTTTAGGAAGTGCTGCATCTTATTATTTCGGTATGACGGGAACAGTAATGCTGTCTGTTGTTATCCTGCTTGCCTGTTTAACGACAAGTATAGGCTTAATGACAGCTTGTGGGGAATACTTCCATACACTTTTACCAAAAATAAGCTACAAAATTTTCGTTACGTTTTTCACAGTGTTTACCTTTATCATTGCTAATTTTGGACTAGCAAATATTATTAATTATTCAATTCCTGTATTAATGTTTCTTTATCCGTTAGCCATTGTATTAATGCTATTAACTTTCTTGTCACCACTTTTCAATCACTCAAAAGTTGTTTATATTTCGGCGACGTTTGTTACATTTTTAATAAGTATTATTGATGGGATTAAAAAATTTTATGATCTCTTTAAAATAGATTACGCTGGATGGTTAGAAGGTATTATTTCTTTCTATAAGCATTATTTACCTTTATATAATGAAGGACTAGGATGGCTGCTTCCGGTTCTCATTGTAATCTTAGTCACGGGAATCATTGCACGCGTCCATCGATATTCAGAAGTGCATGCATAGGAAAAGCGAAAGCGCCTTGTTCAGCCCCGAAAGTTATTTGATCTCGAAGGACTAGGCGCTGTAGCTAGACAAATAGAAAAAGCCGGCCTCCTCGATTTGGGAAGCCGGCTTTGCTTATTTTATTGAATGGAATTCCTCAATCGCACGGAGCCAGTTTTGGCGCATGACTTGTGCGACTTCGGTTACGTTATGATCTTTCATTAAATTGATGATCGTTTGATGTTCATCAATAGATTTTTTAGTTAGAATAATGGAGTTATGAAAAAATAATCTTCTAACATGTGCCTGTAAATCAGCAACGATGTTGTGTATGTAAGGATTTTTTGCAGTGTCGACAATAATTTGATGAAATTCCTCATCTATTCTTAGTGCAGAAAAATAATTTTTTGAGTGAATGGCTTCTGCAAATCTTTCATTTGTACGTTCAAGCAATTTAATCACTTCATCATTTAAATGTGAAATGGCTAGTTCGGCCGATAATGCCTGCAATGAAGCTAACGGAGGAAGCAGATCTTTAATCGATTCTTTCTTCACCTCTGTTACTTGAGTTGCTTTACCGGGATACATTTTTACAAAACCTTGAACTTCCAGCAATTGCAAAGATTCCCGTATTGGTGTCCGACTTACACCCAATGCTTCTGCCAGCTCGGAGTCGTTTAGTTTTTCACCAGGTTTCAATGTACCTTCAATAATCCATTGCTGTATTTGGTTGAATGCATTTTCCTTAGCAGATTTGCGTATAGGCTTCGAATGATTAATTGGTATCGGCATGTCGACTCACCCTCAATAAAAGTTTTGTGTAATATCTATTATATAGTATACATGAAAAATAAAGGGAATGATATGCAATATATTACATTTCATTAGTTGTTAAATTGATATTAATTACTTCTTCGAAAAGTCAAAAGGTCGATAAAAGTACAGCCTGAAAATACTAAGTGTAGTCTTATTATCAAGTTAAATCATTCAAAAGTCACTTGAATCATACTGAAAATTTGGTAAAATTAAAATATAGTATATTTCTTCGGCCCTAGCCGTTTTACCGCGGAAGGAAGGGAAGAAACGGATCTTTGATTATTCATACTGACTGTTTAGATATCATAGCCATTCTTGTCGGAGTGGGGTTAATGAATCATAAAGCCGGTCTTTATCACAATAGTATGTGATAGGGCTGGCTTTTTTGAATTTATAAAGCTTTTCAAAGGAGAGGAGATTAACATTAATGGATGCGTATCTATAAAAATATCAATTAGATACAAATTTTCTTACAAACATTTAAGGAATGATTGGAAAAGAAGCATTAATTGCCGTTCAAAAAAGTTTACAGGAGGGAAAACAATGTTAATAGGACAAAAGGAAAAAGGGATATTTATAAATGGAGAATGGCGTGAAGCTTATTCCGGTACTTATCGAATGATTACAAACCCAGCAACATTAGAAAAGCTGACGGAAATATCGTATGGAGGAAAAGAGGATGCTCTAGAAGCCATTGAGGAAGCAAAAGCTGCTTTTCCTTCCTGGTCGAAACGAACGGCTAGAGAACGCTCAAGGTTTTTGTACAAAGCATATGAAAAGATGCTTGAAGAAAAAGAACAGCTTGCTCAAATTTTAACATCGGAACAGGGGAAGCCGCTCTCAGAAGCTCGAACGGAAATAGAATCAGCAGCGAGTTACTTATTGTGGTATGCCGAGGAAGCAAATCGCATATATGGTGAAATCATTCCGCCATCAAACTCAAAAAAACGGTCACTTGTCATTCCACAAGCAATCGGCGTCATTGCAGCAATCACACCATGGAATTTCCCTGCCTCAATGGTGACACGAAAACTTGGACCTTCTTTAGCAGCAGGTTGTACTGTTGTTTTGAAGCCCGCTTCCCAAACACCGTTAACGGCGATGGCTATCGTGAAAATTTTCGAAGAAGTAGGACTTCCAAAAGGTGTCTTGAATTTAGTAGCAGGTGACGCTAGAGCTATTGGAGACGCGTTGACGCAAAGTCCGGATGTCCGGTTAATTACTTTTACTGGATCAACAGAAGTGGGAAGAGACCTAATGAAAAATAGTGCCCAGCATATTAAAAAATTATCACTAGAGTTAGGTGGACACGCACCAATTCTAGTTCTAGAAGATGCAAATCTTGAAACAGCTGTCGATTTAACAATCGCAAGTAAATTTAGAAACTGTGGTCAAACATGCATTTGTGCGAACAGAGTTTATGTACATCAGAATATAGCAGAAGAATTTATCGAAAAACTATCGGCAAAAGTAAGGAACCTTAAAATCGGTAATGGAAATGAGGATTCAACAGTTATCGGTCCAATGATTGACCGAAATGCTGTGGAAAAAGTAACAGAACATGTCGAGGATGCTTTGAAACATGGTGCGTCGATTGTAGCTGGGGGGAAGGAATGGAATGGAGGATTAGGCGGTCATTTCTATGAACCTACTGTCCTTGTAGATGTAAATGATCAAATGAAGGTTATGAACGAAGAAACATTCGGACCCGTTTTGCCGATTGAAACATTTGACTTATTAGAGGAAGTTATTGAAAAAGCGAATCAGCTTCCATATGGTTTAGCTGCTTATGTTATGACGGAAAGTACGAACCGTCTATTTCAACTCACAGAAGCATTAGAATACGGAATAATTGGAGTAAATGATGTTTTTCCAGCAACAGCCGAGGCGCCATTTGGGGGAATAAAGGAATCAGGATTTGGAAAAGAAGGTGGAAAGGAAGGAATACTAGAGTTTGTTGAAATGAAGTATGTTTCGATAGGTATAACGAAATAAACATTTCAGGCTAAAGCAGGAAAAAAAGCTAGCGATAGAGAATCTGTCTTAACAAAGCATAAAATGACAGGATAGAAAGTCATTCCCCTTTTAGAATGTTAGTAAGGAGTGAGCGATATGGCATGGGTGGAATCATTACAAAAGGCGATTAACTACATGGAAGAGCATTTGCTTGAGGAGATAACAATTGATGATATAGCTAACCAAGCTAACGCTTCAACATTTCACTTTCAGCGAACATTTTCAGTGCTAACTGATGTCTCCGTAGGTGAATATCTTCGTCGGAGACGCTTAACACTAGCAGCTGAAGAATTAGCAAAAACAAATGCTAAAATTATTGAGCTCGCCTATAAGTATGGCTACGACACTCCCGAGGCTTTCGCCAAAGCTTTTCGTAAGCAACACGGGGTTACTCCAAGTGAAGCACGTAAAGGCATTGGAAAGCTGAAATCTTATAACCGCCTGATGATACAGGTGAATCTGAAAGGGGTAGAACCAATGAAGTACAGTATTGTTAAGAAAGATGCATTTCAAATCGTCGGGATTAAGCGAGAATTTTCATATGCAAACGGTGAAAATCTTGTCGGTATTCCGAAGTTTTGGGACGAAGTAAATGCAAATGGAACAGATGACGAGCTATTCAAGGTAAACAATGGTCCGGTTAATGGGGTGCTAGGTGTCTGCGTCGATAATGGTTCAACGCGACCACAACAAATGGAATATTGGATCGCTGCTGCCCATGATGGCGATGTTCCTGATAAATTTGAAAAACTGGAGATTCCTGCTTCTAAATGGGCTGTATTTGAGGTTCACGGTCCAATGCCTGATGCCATGCAAAAAGTGTGGAAACAGATCTTTTCGGAATGGTTCCCATCCAGTGGCTATCAACATGCCGGGACTCCGGAATTGGAAGTATATCCAAATGAAGACGCATTTAGTCCAGATTCCTATTCTGAAATTTGGATTCCGGTAAAATAAGATCTGCAAAAAATCCTTTCAAAACGAAAGGATTTTTTTCTTGACTATGGCTATTTATCAGAGTAAATTAATATTTATCATTGTGAATAGTTCATAATGGAACAATTCTAAATTGGACAAAAGGAGCGATAAAGATCAATTGAATCAGCTTTCATTAGAAATCCTTCGTGCATTTGATCGTGTACAACAAAATGCGAGGAAAATTTTTCAAAAAACAGCTTCCGATCATAACCTCTCAATCCCGCAATTGGTATTACTAACGAAATTGGCACCACAAATTGAAATGACACAAAAGGAGCTAGGTAAGGAAACTCAGCTCCCGAAAAGTACATTAAGTCAGGCCGTTGACGGTCTTGTTTTAGCAGGGTTGATTCATAGGCACCCTGTTGAAGACAATCGAAGGGAAATGCAATTGATATTGAGTGAGAAAGGCAAGGAATTTTTTGATACGATTTGGGTTCAAAAGGGAAGTATTCATCATGCTTTTGAATGTGCACTTCAAACATTTACTGAAAAGCAATCAGAAGATTTCCTTGCCGCACTTCTCCAAATAGCACTATTTTTAGAAAAAGAAATAACTGAACAAGGAGAATGATCGAATGGCTAAGCTATTGAAAAATTTATCATTTTATAAATGGATCGTTCTAGCAGTATTTGGACTTGTTTTCCTACAATCGATGTCAGATCTTTATTTACCGACATTAATGGCGGATATTATCGATAAAGGTGTGGTCGTAGGGGATACGCCATATATTTGGAAAATTGGCGGAATCATGTTGCTAGTTTCTGCTTTTGGTGCATTAGCATCTGTTGCTGCAAGCTATTTTTCATCAAAGGCCGCTATGGGGTTCGGAAGGGATATTCGCCGAAAAGTCTTTAGTCATGTGGAGAAGTTTTCACTTCAAGATTTTGATGAAGTAGGTACGGCATCATTAATTACGAGAACGACAAATGATATTACTCAAGTACAGCAAGTGGTCATTATGATGCTTCGTATGGTAGTTAGTGCGCCAATTATGTTTGTAGGTGGACTGATTATGGCACTGTCTAAGGATGCAAAATTATCATTAATTATCGTTGTCACCATTCCGTTATTGGTCGGTTCGATCTTATTAATTATGAATAAAGGGATTCCGCTGTTCAAAACAGTTCAGGCAAGATTGGATCGTTTGAATTTAGTATTGCGTGAAAATTTGACTGGAATTCGGGTTATTCGTGCCTTTAATCGTGAAAAACAAGAAAAGGTTCGGCTTCAAAAGGCGAATAAAGATTTAACGGACGTTTCCATTAAAGTAAATAAGGTAATGGCACTTTTAATGCCTGTTATGATGCTTGTGATGAATTTAACAGTTGTAGGCGTCATATGGTTTGGCGGGATTCGGATTGATAATGGTGCAATGCAAGTAGGGGATCTTATGGCTTTTATTCAATACGTGATGCAAATTATGTTTGCACTTGTGATGGCGTCGATGATGTTTGTGATGGTGCCTCGTGCTGCAGTCTCGGCAAAACGGATTAATGAAGTTCTAGAAATGGAACCAACGTTTTTGGATGAGGGAAAACAAACAGCCGATAAGAATCGTGGCACGCTTGAATTTGAACATGTATCATTCAGCTATCCTGGTGCAGAAGAACCTGCATTATCAGATATCCATTTTAAAGCCAATTCAGGTGAAGTGACGGCGATTATTGGTGGAACAGGAGCAGGGAAATCAACTTTAGTGAATTTGATTCCAAGGTTTTTTGATGTGACTAGCGGGACGATTCGGGTAAATGGTGTCGATGTTAGTGACGCTTCGCAAGATGAAGTCCGTTCAAAAATTGGTTTTGTACCTCAGAAAGCACTGCTTTTTTCAGGAACAATTGCGGAAAATATTCGTTTTGGAAAAGAGGACGCCACTCAAGAAGAAATTGTCCATGCTGCAAAAGTCGCTCAAGCTGATGATTTTATTGGTAAAATGGACGCCGGTTACGATTCGGTCATTTCACAAGGTGGGGCAAATATATCCGGTGGCCAAAAGCAACGTCTTTCGATAGCGAGGGCACTTGTAAGAAAGCCTGATATTTATATTTTTGATGATAGTTTTTCAGCACTTGATTATAAAACGGATGCAAAATTACGTGCTGCACTAAAAAATGAAACAGAAGAGGCAACGGTTATTCTCGTTGCACAACGGGTGAGTACCGTTATCGATGCGGATCGAATTATCGTCTTAGATAAAGGAAAAATTGCTGGGATAGGAACACATAAAGAATTACTAGAAACAAATGAAGTTTATCGTGAAATCGTTGAATCACAGCTTTCAGAGGAGGAGATTGCATGAGTAAGCATAAAAAATCGCATCCTCACGGCGGTGGACCAGGACACGGCGGCGGTCATATGATGATGGCTGGACAGAAGGCTAAAAATTTTAAAGGAACCTTCAAGCGTCTGCTTTCGTATTTAAAACCTCTTCGCAATCAATTAATCGTAGTGTTTGTTGCGGCAACCATGAGTACGATTTTTACTATTGCAGGTCCAAAAATTATGGGAAACGCCATTACAGAAGTATTTAAAGGGGCATATGCAAAATTTAAAGGCGTACCAGGTGCCGAAATAGACTTTGGTGCCATTGGCCAGCTTCTCCTCCTTTTAGCAGGTCTATATGTCATTAGTAGTTTATTTACGTACATTCAGCAATACATTATGTCAAGCGTAGCGCAGAAAACGGTATATCATTTGAGGGAAGATGTGAATGAAAAGCTAGAGAAGCTGCCGCTTAAATATTATGATAGTCGTCCAAACGGAGAGACATTAAGTCGGGTGACAAATGATATTGATTTAATAGGGAGTACATTACAGCAAAGTGTTACCCAGTTTATTACATCGATTGTTATGATTGTTGGTATCATTATTATGATGTTGACGATCAGTCCTCTCCTCACATTGATATCAATCGTTAGCTTGCCCGTGTCTATCTTTGTGATTAAACCAATTTTAAAAAGATCACAAAAACATTTTGCTGATCAACAACGAACACTAGGACAGTTAAACGGACATATTGAGGAAATGTATACAGGACATCAAGTGGTAAAAGCATTTGGACATGAGAAGAAAGCACTTGAACAGTTTGATGAAGTAAATGAAGAATTATACCAAGCAGGACGTAAAGCACAATTTATCTCAGGAATCATTATGCCGATGATGTTTTTCGTTGGAAATTTAAGCTATGTTTTAATCAGTGTTATTGGCGGAATTTTAGTGACAAAAAGAGCTATTTCGATAGGTGATATTCAAGCATTTATTACCTATACAAAGCAATTCACACAACCAATTACACAAACAGCGAACATCGCCAATATTATACAATCAACGGTTGCTGCCGCGGAACGTGTTTTTGAACTTCTTGATGAGGAAGAGGAAATTCAAGAAAAGAATACATCAACTTTAACTCATGCAAAAGGTGCTGTTACATTCGAGCATGTTGATTTCGGCTATGATAAGGATTTATTAATAGAAGATATGAATATTGATGTTCATCCTGGTCAAACAGTCGCCATTGTCGGGCCAACAGGTGCCGGGAAGACGACATTGATAAATTTATTAATGAGATTTTATGAACTAAATGGTGGTGCGATTAAAATTGATGGCATCGATACGAGGGAAATATCACGTGAAGATCTACGGACAACATTCGGAATGGTGCTTCAAGATACGTGGTTATTTAATGGAACGATAAAAGAAAATTTAGCGTATGGGAAAAATGGTGCGACGGATGAAGAAATCTTCCAAGCAGCTAAAGCAGCTCGGGCTGATCATTTTATCCGTACACTTCCAGATGGATATGATACCGTATTGAATGAAGAAGCATCGAATATCTCTCAAGGGCAAAAGCAGTTACTAACAATTGCTCGGGCGATTTTAGCCGACCCTCCGATTATGATTTTGGATGAAGCAACATCAAGTGTTGATACACGTACAGAATTATTGATTCAACAGGCAATGAATCGATTAATGGAAGGAAGAACAAGCTTCGTCATTGCTCACCGCCTTTCAACAATTAGAGATGCCGATTTAATTTTAGTAATGAACCAAGGAAAAGTAATTGAACAGGGCTCTCACCAAGAATTATTGGAAGTGGATGGGTTTTATGCAGATCTTTATAACAGTCAGTTTTCGAAACAGGTAGCTGGATGATTTAATATGTTATAGAAATCAAGAAATAAGAAAATACCCTTTGCTAAGGGTATCTTCTTATTTCAGAATTAAAACGATAATTATTTACCTTCTTAATAATTCGGTAGCAGCATATACAGCCTTTTTGTCATTCAAAATATCTCCCGGCTTATTTCCTTCTCCAAGAACATATCCCTCAAACGACATACCCATAAAATCAAAGATATGCTGAAATTGTTGAATCATTGGTAATCCCTTCATATAAGGCTCATCCCCACCAACAGCAATCACATATGCTTTTTTCTTAGACATTTGCGTTTTAAATTCAGGATAGTTTGTGTCTCTCATTGTTTGTGACCAACGATCGATAAAGTTTTTCATGATTCCTGACATACTGTACCAATAAATAGGGGTGGAAAAAATCCATGTATCATGTGGTAACAGACGGTTGATAATGGAGTTGTAATCGTCACTTACTTCTTGAAATCCTTCTTCTGAATGCCTTCCATCTTTGATTGGTTGAATGAGATATTCACCTAAGTATATTTTTTCTACTTCTAATCCGTTAATGGCTAGATCTGTTAATGTTTCTGCATTTCCATTCGGGCGGGTTCCCCCATAAATAACTGCTATTGTCATTGTAACTTCTCTCCTTTTATTTAAATTAGTCTAATCTTATAATAATCTTATTAATCGATAAAGAAAAAAGAGATGGTTGATATTAGGACTGGTTATTAATACAATGAAAGCAAATTACATTGTGAGAAGGTGGAATAATGTTAGCTTCAATACAAAAGGTCGAGGATCATTATTTTGCGAGATTTGAACGTCAATTACAGCATTCCGTTGAAGAGGTATGGGCGATGTTAACGGACAATGAAAAGCTTTCGAAATGGTTTTCAGAGTTACGAGTGAAAGATCTTCGTAAAGGTGGGATCATTTTGTTTGATATGCAGGATGGCACTTTTGAGGAGATGGAAATTACCGAACTTGAAATGTATTCTGTATTGGAATTTACTTGGGCGGAAGATAAAGTGCGTTTTGAACTGTATAAAGAGAATGATGGATGCTTATTAATTTTAAATGAAACGATAAATAAAATGACAAATCATACCCCAAAGGATCTGGCTGGATGGCATGTTTGTCTAGATGTTATAAGTGCCTTATTAGATGGTAGAACAATTGAATCAAGAAAAGAAGAATGGGAAAAGTGGTACGAAAAATATATCCAATTAACAGAAAGATATATGTAATTGAAAAAGATGATTAATAATGGACTGGTTTCTAGTGCCAGTCTGATAAGAAAAACTTTTCTTGCTTATGAGCTGTGAATTGAGCGAAGCGGATCAATCCGATGATAGAGCGCCCCTGCTATAATGGTTCTGGGAAAGAGGAAGGCGGTCTGATGTCGGCGCCAATCCTGCTGAAATGGTACTGGAAAAGGGAGAAGCGGTCCGATAGCAGCGCGAATCCCGCTGAATGGTACTAGAAAAGAAAGAGGCGGTCCGATGACAGAGCCGATTCCGCTGAAATGGAACCGGAAAAGGGGAAATCGGTCCGATAGCAACGCGAATCCCGCTGAAACGGTCCCTCAAAGGTAAGAACCGTGCTGCAAACACCTCCATAAGATCCGAAACTCCCTGTCCGTTTCTTTAATGTATAGTGCCCCCGACTTCTCGAATGTCCTTTCCCTCATTAGCAGAAGTGATAATTGCTATTTCAAGTCCGCGTACGATGACATCTAGACTTAAACTTGGCGCGTTATTATTGATTGTTTGCTCCGGAATGAATGGAATATGGATAAAGCCTCCACGAATATGTGGGGTATTTTTTTCAATATAATTCATGACACCATAAAATAGGTGATTACAAACAAAAGTTCCTGCAGAATTTGAAACAGCTGATGGTATGCCAGCCTTTTTCATATTATGAACGATTCTTTTAATCGGTAAGGTTGACCAGTAGGCAACAGGGCCATTTTCAACAATTGCTTCATCGATCGGCTGTTTTTGATGATTATCCGGGATGCGTGCATCATCAATATTAATTGCGACCCGTTCAGGTGTTATTTGTGTTCTACCGCCCGCTTGTCCTACACAAATGACTACATCAGGCTGGTGTAGTTCGATCGCTTTTATCACCACTTTGATTGATTCATGAAATACAGTGGGAACTTCTAATGTAACAACTTCAACTTCTTCTATGATTCTACCTTTAAATCGTTTAACTGCCTCCAATGCAGGGTTGATTTGATCTTGTCCGAATGGGTCAAAGCCCGTGATTAAAACTTTTTTTCTCATCAATTATCCCTCCTACAATAAGTATAAAATATAGGAGCGAATATGACTAAGTAGAAACATACAATAAAAAAGAGGTAAGTTTCAATGCCTACTCGTAAGGGAAACATGTGTAAAAGAGGAAAGGAAGGTAGCCATGAAGCTAAACATAATATTTGCACCGATTATTGCTGTTCTTTTGCTAAGTGCCTGTGCACCAAAGAGCGAGGATATAAAGGGTAATGATAAGGAGAAATCCCAAGCTCCGGCCCAAGACCAAACGAATCACAATAGTAATAACGAACATAAGGGCGAGTCTAACAATGAATCGAAAAACCCAAATCAGACTATGTCACAGGCTGAAGTAATGGAAGCGATAAAAAACCAGTTGAAAACAAATATTTCCATTGTACTTCCCAATAAACTTCCTATATCAGAAGGAAAGCATTTAACCGCAACAACTAAATCGGATGCTAACCACTATGAAGTTGTTTTTTATGAAAGCGTTCAACCGATACCAATAAATCATAATACGCTTGGAAAAGATCAAACAGCAAAAGCAATCATGCGTTTAAATGTGAAAAAATATAATAGCTTAAAAGAAGCTAATGAGCAAATTGGATATCAAGATTATAGTAAGCTAGGCGGTAATCCAATCGATCTTGGCCATGGTATAAAAGGATACCAAGATGCCGGGGCAGGTTCGCAGTGGACGAGTTGGAATGAAGGGCGCTGGGCACTTGTTTCCCGTGCAAAAACGACGGAAGGTGACAAAGGGAAAAACCTAGCTAAAAATGCGGTAAATTACTTAGAAACACATACATTACCAATTCCAAAACCACACGGCATGGTTCATATCGATGTTGATCAATCAGATAACAGAATTATGTGGCAGAAGGAAACCATCGTATATACGATAGATCAAGTAAAGGATCCAATGGTTGCTCTTGAAATTGCTACATCTTTTGAATAAGCACATTTCGCAAATTTTATTTTAAAGAAAAAGGGGTTTCTCCTAGGCACAGCAATTAGGAAAAATTCCTTTTTCTTATGTTTTTTGCTTCTATATCCTCTTTTTTGGACATACTGTTTTTCTAAGTACGTTCATTGAGGTGAAGTGGTTTGAAGAAATTAAATAAACTAGCTGATCTATGTTGGGAAGGGCTTACTTTACAGCATGTTACTCATAGGGAAATTATCATTCCATATATGTGGTTTACATTTACAGCAATATTGTTTGAATTTTTTTTAGCGATATTAATTTGTGTATCTAGTTTTTTCTTTATTATATATGATTTCTTGCCTAACTTTGAATATTTTATCGCGGCAGGAATCGTATTTTTCTTACTGATTTTACACATCACTATTTATATTACTCTTTTAAAGAAGAGAAAATTCACTTTTCCGAAAAAGAAACCTCTGATATATTAGAAAATAAAAACAATCATCAAGAGGGGGAGGAGAAGTGAATCAAGAGATACTTAAGTTAAAGACGAATACATATTCCAACACGGAAGAAAGCTTTTGGAAAGGTGTAAAAGACTGTGTTCCGACATTACTTGGATATTTAAGTATTGGGTTTGCGGCGGGTGTTGTGGAAAAAACAGCGGGATTAAGTATTATGGAGATTGCACTTCTCAGTATTTTTGTTTATGCGGGATCAGCCCAATTTATTGCAGCAGGCATGATTGCTATGGGTAGTCCGGTTTCAGCAATTATTTTTACGATTCTCTTTGTAAATCTTCGTCATTTTTTACTCAGCGCCGCCTTATCGCCTTATTTTCGACATTTATCTCCGTGGAAAAATGTGTATGTAGGTAGCTTGTTAACGGATGAAACATTTGGTGTAGCCATCAATCAACTCTCAAATAAAAAGTTTGGTAGCTATAAATGGATGGTCGGCTTAAATCTAACCGCCTATTTAAATTGGATCGTAGCTAATATTGCAGGTGGATTCTTTGGGAATTGGATCCCCAATCCGGAAAAGTTCGGTTTAGATTTTGCCTTGCCTGCTATGTTTATCGGTTTACTTGTGCTTCAAATTTTAAGTCAAAAAAAATACTTTGTAGATATCATGGTTATTCTTAGTGCCGTGATTATTGTAGTAGCCGTAAGCTTTATTTTTTCAGGAAGTGTAGGTGTTATAGTTGCTACAATTCTAGGAGCAACGATTGGGATGGTGATTGAAAAATGGAAATAAGATATACCATTTTATTAGTCATTTTTGGATGCGCACTAGTCACATTTATTCCGAGGGTTCTTCCTTTAATGGTTTTGAGTCGTATCCAGCTTCCGGACTGGGCGATTAGTTGGTTAAAGCATGTCCCAGTAGCCGTCATGGCTGCGTTACTTGCACAATCCCTTTTATTTTCAAATGACAAACTAGCACTCTATGAAAATAGTCTTAATTTAGTCGTATCGTTGCCCGTTTTTTTAGTGGCTATTTTTACGAGGAGTTTATTAGGTACCGTTTTGACAGGGATTATATGTATGATGTTATTTCGTTTTATATTTTAGGCTATTTTCGTATATTTTGTTAATTTTGAGGGAAAAATATTTAACATTACTCGATCTGAGATATTAACAAAAAATTATGCCCGTAGTTAAACAAAATTTAGGATTTGCAACTAGTACGAAATTGTAACAGGTAATAACAGGCATTCGATTATTTCAATCTTTTAGAAAGTGCACTTATATTAGATTAGTCTTAGCCCTTTAAAATATTTGAATTTGGAGGGTTTTCCAAGTGTTGCCTTTTACCTGAATACTTTTCACACAAATTCTTAACACACAATTTTGTTTACTTTAATGACAACAGCCTTTTAATTGCAATTCAAAAAATAAATTATACTATTAAACTGTTTTTATACGGAACTTTTTAAAGCTACTAAGCTAGCGATCCAAACGAAAAACCCCGAAATTTGACTCAATTTGGTCGAATTTCGGGGATTCGTTGTTTTATTACTTTCTCTGTATGATTGTCATGTTAAATAAATAGATAATCCATATTAAAATTAACGGTCAGTAAGTAAATATTAACTTTTCTGAGTTTCTTTTGACTCTTTAACTTTCCATTCCCCATCTTTAAAATGAATTTTTGTTTCCACAACAGTAGAACCTTTGCCAGAACGATATTTGGACCCTTCAAATAAAACATTATTAAAAGGTTTATAATCAACCTTTTTAATTCTTAATAATACTCCATCTAAAGACATGGTATTAGAATTGAATAAACCTTTTTCTTTTAATTCGTCTAATGACATATCAATAACTTCAACTTTATACTTTTCCTTAAAATAACTTAATATTTCGCTTTTATCCTGTTTTGTTAATTCATCAAAATTCTTCATATCAATAGCTATATATTTCATATCACTACTCAATTCTTTATCTTTTTCCATTATAGAGTCTAATGCAATTTTATATATTTCTACTAAATGTTCCTTAGGATTTTCCTTTTTAGAACAAGCAGCAAGAGATAAAAATAGAGTAAATATTATAATAGATTGTATGATCTTCATTCGATTCGCTCCTTCATTGTAATTATTTTGTTTTTATTTTCTATTCGTTTCTCCTTTAGTTAGTAAGTCCAAACCCTAGTTGTAAAATTTTTATGAAACTGAAAGCCTTTTTAATAACTCCTCTCTTCTTATATTCTATATAAAATAAAAAAATCCTAGTGCTAAACCTTCTTTATTTTTAAACACTTACATATCCCATATATACCTTTGACATTAGGATACTAAAACAGTCTTTGAAATAATGGTTACTTGAATTTTTTTGAATAGATAAAATATTATGATTTACAACTCACTCTATTAAAGGTTATAATTTGGTAAAATGTATAAAAATATATTAGGAGTGATGATTATGAAAAAAAGGAATATTATGATCATGTTAACTGTTTTAATTATTTGTTTGCCTATAATTCTTAGTAATAATGTTGCAAATGCTTATGTTATAAGCGATTGGAAAAAACAGTCTCGTCCAAAAGGTCTATTATATAATATACACAGTTCAGTGAGTGATGCTGGTTTTTCAAGTTATGCTTCTAATGGTGCCAAGGCGTGGAACGCCTCAAGCAAAATAGAATTTGTTGGTACTTCATCTCAACCTGGACTTTCAGATGTGTACTTTACTTTTAGTAATGTAACTACTGACGATTACGCAACTGCTGTGACCGTCAAGTAGAATGTTACAATTTTCGATAATTTATTTTTTACACTTTTTCAGTAAAAATAGTAGCTCGATGTTTCATTCGATAGCTATCACCATTTAAGTGAATGACTTCTGCCCGATGGATAAGCCTATCCAAAATGGCTGTCGTTATCGCTGGATCCCCTAATAACTCACCCCACTCCTTTGGAGCTTTATTGGAGGTCAAGATTATAGAGGATCGGTTGTATAAGTCATTGATTAAATGGAAAAATAGGTTCGCTTCATGCTGATCCATTGCCATAAACATAAGATCATCAATGATGACTAAGTCCGCAGTACGGATTCTTTTCATTTTGGTCTGTGCTTTCCTTGAAATTTCCTGCGTTTTTAAGGCATGAACCAACTCTCCCATGGTGATAAACATAACCTTATGACCTTGATTGATTGCTTCTAATCCTAATCCAACTGATAAGTGTGTTTTGCCTATGCCTGGCGGTCCAAGCAGAATAATATTATATAATTGTTCAATCCATGTTAATTCTCTCAGATGATTCAATTGCTTTTGACTTAATGATTGTTGTTCTTCTAAATGAAATTCATCCAGTGTTTTTTGAAAAGGGAAGGCTGCCCATTTCAGCCTTTTTTCCAATTGTTTTTCCTCTCTTCGTTTTTGCTCATATTCCAAAATGCTGTAAAGAAAGGAAAGATAGGTTGATTCGTTTGTCTCAGCTTGTTTGACAAACTGAGACAAAGAATGGGCTGCTTCTGATAAATGGAGGGTTTTTAAAAGCTCTTCCGATTTCTTTAATGGGCTCATTTTTCTCCCTCCAATACAGCTATATATTCATTTACATCTCTTTTTTGGGCATAGGTTTGAATAATAAACGCATTTTGACCATGGAATGGTTTAATTTTACCCTCTTCATTACGGACATCTGTAACATTTAATGGTCGTTGCCGTTTGATATACTGAATCATATCGACAAAATCTGTTGCACAAAAAAGCCTTTTATCTACACACTCCTCCAAGGCCTGGTTAGATATTTCTTGCGGCGTCCTTTTTAGCTGATTCATGATGATCTGTAATTGATCACGTATATATCAAGGATATCGATCCCTGATTTCCTTCAGAAAACATTGTGCCAGATGGGAATCGGTAAAATAACTGGCTACTGTATCCATGTAGGCGTCGATTCCTTTTGATCTATCTCTAGTATGTTGCCGGTCTTGAATCAATTGACCTTTCCCATGACAAATTTTATGTTCGGCCATTAACGGGCCATTGGGAGATGCATATATAAGCAGATGTTCTTCGGTTCTTTGTATATATACCTTTTCTTGTTTATTAAATGTACCTAGAGGAACAGAATATCGGTTGGACTGATATCGGATTGTATTGTCCCGGCGAACCGTTCTTGTTATACTAGATACAGGTTTTACATTACTGAATTCTAACGGGTTAGGGACTGGTCTTAAATGGTGTTTTTCTTCTTGAAACACTTCGACCGGTCTTTTTTTTGTAGTCTGATGAATTTTATAGTTCCCTGTACGATTAAGCCATTTCCACGAATCTTCATTCCAGCGATCGATATTGGTAAATATCCGATGCTTGGCGAAATTTTTCTTGATATATCCGACTACATTTTCAATTCTCCCTTTGCTTTCTGGATCTGCTTTGCGACAAATCCTTACCTTTAAACCACGCTGTTGGCGGTACACTTCAAATTCCTTTGTGTAAATAAGGTTTCCCCCATTTTCACTGACGACAATGACTGAATCCTGGTCATATACCATTTCATGTGGAATCCCTTCAAACCACTTAAATGCATTTTCATGGGCATTTATCAAATCTCTTGTTGTAAAAGGCCTATCTAGCCATTCTACATACTTATAACGTGAATGCGATAAGACAAAAGCTATGAAATAAAGTTTTGCTTTCTTCCTTTCAGGGGTCTCCTGTATGGTTTCTCCAAAATCCACTTGTGCTTGTTCCCCCATGGCCATTTCTGGAACAGCTTCATAGTCACGAACACGAATTTCTTTTGGAAGATCATAATCTTCTCGAAGTTTCCTGACATAGCCCCTGACAGTGCTCTCCGATATCTCCAAGGAAGAATCTCTCTCTCTTAACCAATCTTCCACTTGGGCAGCCGACATGTCTGGATTCTCTTTGAGCCAGGATAAAATCTTATCCTTATATGGATCCAATTTTTTCGACCTGACTTGGAGGGAATCTACCCAGTCTGCCATTTCTTTCGGATCCTTTTGAAGGTATCGATACAGAGTAGGTCGGGAAATTCCTAACTTTTTGGCTATTTTTGCTTTACTGAACCCTTGCTTTAATAATTGACGAATGTCTACATACACTTCAAACTTGTCCACCTTTCATGTCCTCCATCACTGTAAATCATCATCAACGAATAAAATATAACAGTGATAGAGAAATATTTTAATAGGAACGGATGTTAGTAAGTTCTGATTTTTCTTTGTCCTCCTGCCCTAGGGCAGGAGGACAAAGAATCTAACCATCCAAGTTTAAAAGTGTAAAATATTATTTATCGGAAACTGTTAAATCTAGTTTATCAGTCACAACTGCTTATGGAAGTAAGAGTAGTTCTCAAGTAAGAATTACCTTTTGGAAGGATTTTAAAGGATTGAGTGCTACTCGTAAGACAGAAACTGCAGTCCATGAAGTTGGACATGCTTTAGGTTTAGATCATACTCAAAAAGCTAATAATTCAATATCTGTTATGAGAAAAACTGGATTTAATGATAAAAAAACACCACTGTCCGATGATTGGGCCGGAATTAATAAAATTTATTAATAAAAGGGGTGACAGAAACAATGAAAAAAAAGACATTACTAATTATTCCAGGTATATTAATAGTTTTTATGGCTTCAATATTCTTTTATATGAAAATAGAAGCTTCTAAAATTCAAACACCTAAAGATTCATTTGCAGAAGCAAAAACTGATGGCTTTAAAGATTTAAATGAACTTGCAGAAAAAACACCAGTAATCGTGAAAGGAAAAAAAATCAACGAGGAACAGGTAGTTGATTATATTGGTGGAATTGCTAGTGGTTATACTCGTACTGAATTTAAAATCAGTGAAATTATTAAAAATGAAACTTCAAAAGAATTAAATAATAATGATATTATTACTGTAATTGAAAGTGCATTCTACGATGCTAAAAACAATACTAATGTTCATGTTAATGGTTATCAATTAATGAATATCGATGATGAATACCTCTTGTATATGATATATGATAGTGAAAATGATACGTATGCACCAAGAGGAGTGACCTTTGGGAAGATTCCTTTAGAAACAAATCAAACCGAAATTTTAAATAATGGTTCTAATATGGACTCTATTAATGTTATTAAGGAAGGTCAAAAAAAATATCAAAAATAAAAAATCGCTTTTAAGGAAAAGTTATCCTCAATTAGATATTAAAAATTTCAAAACGTTGATATATTCATGTTTTTAACATTTTCTATCATGTATAATTTAATTAAAATCGGTAGTTCGAAAAAGCCAGTGATCACAATATTTCACTGACTTTCGGAACTACCGATAATTTTTGATTATGTTAACTAATTGAGAACTGTATAAGCAAATATACAATCTTTCCTTCTTTACAAAAAAATCCTCCACATATACTGGGACCCTACTGCATCATCACATTTTTTACAACGAACTTATTAATAATTATCTTATCAAATCTTTCACCTGTCTATAGGCATGTTCATATGATATACTAACTAGAAATTCTGAAATTAGTTTTTCGATTTCATTAAATTTATTTTTTACCAGAAACCAAGATACATTACGTGTATTTTTTAACTCTACTATAAGTTTTATCTAACTATGATGAGCCTTTCTCAGTTCATTTAATAACTTCTTTATGATTTTTGACTGATAAATTATTGACTTTATAAAGAGGTGTTTATGCAACTTAAAACTCAATTGGGGAATATGTAAAGTAGTAAAAAACTAGATTTTATAAACTAGATTTCGGTTTTAAAAGTAAATCTATTATTTGAGGTTGCTAGACCTTAAAATTTATAATACACTTGTACGGAAAAATGAAAAGAACTTTGACGTGTTTAAGTGATGTTCGTAGCATATTTAAACCTAGGCAGGAAAAACGCTTGTCAAAGTTCTTTAGATTAACATAATTATACGATATTTCTAATGTATAATCCCATTCAATTCAAGAAGGAAATGTTTCCAAACGAGAAAACATTTAGAAAAGGGAGATAAAAATTGTTGATTAAAGGAAGCGTGACGGTAATCCGCTTCGCCCACTTCTTTCATTTTTTAAATTAATTCGTTGAAACATATCCTTTTTTTCCAGCACTTATACCTGTTACAAGAATAAGGAAGGAAACGATAATTAACATCCATAGAGGCATTGTCCAGCTATGAAATGTATCATGTAGAATTCCGAACAATGTTGGTCCAGCTGCCGCAAGAAGGTAACCAAATGATTGGGCCATTCCGGATAATTCTGCGGCTTCATGTGTACTTCTTGTACGAAGACTGAAGAACATCATAGCCAAACTAAATGCAAATCCTCCTGCAATACCTATCATTATCACCCATAATGGAATCAGCGCCTCACTGCCGTAAAGAATTCCGAACATACCAGCGATGAATAGCACTCCTGTTATTGCCACTAATAAAAGCTGGTTCTTCATTCGTCCAGCTAAAATTGGAACGATAAAGGTAAATGGAATGACAGCAAACTGCATTAATGAGAGCATCCATCCTGCTGAATTAGAACTAACCCCTTGCTGTACGAGTATTTCTGGCAACCAAGCGACAATCGTGTAGAAGATAAGTGATTGCAGTCCCATAAAGATGGTTACTTGCCAGGCGAGTTTAGATTTCCACAAGTTAATAGATTGCTTTTTTTCTGATTCCTTTTTCATTGGCTTTTGTCTTGAACGAATTTGTGGAATCCAAAAAAGAATAGAAATGAGTGCAAATAGGCCCCAGTAACCAAGAGCTCCATGCCATCCTATTTTTAAAGAAATAGGGGTACTTAATCCCGATGCAATAGCCCCACAAAGGTTCATTGAAACTGCATAAATGCCGGTCATGACACCAAGATTTTGAGGAAATTTATGCTTGATCACACTTGGTAACAAGACATTACAAATAGCAATGCCTAAGCCAACTAAGACGGTCCCTGCAAATAACGTACCGACGCCCGGAATGGTTCTTAAAACAATGCCAGCAGTCAATAAAATTAGTGAAACGAACAGCGTACCTTCCATGCCATATTTACGAGATAATTTTGGTGCGAATGGGGAAAGTAAGGCAAAAGCAAGTAATGGAACGGTTGTCAAAGTACCTGCTAGTATATTAGATATTCCTAAACTGTCACGAATCGATGAAATTAATGGTCCCACAGCTGTTATTGGTGCTCTTAAGTTTGCCCCAATAAAAATAATACCGATTATTAGTAATAATGTTTTTGATTTTACACTAATTTTAGTTTGCTGATGCTCTTGGTGAATAGATACTTGATGTAATCCCATGATGAACCTCCATTTTTTATTTCAATGTTTCTTTAAATTGAGCAATATACTCATTAACTGAGTCAGTCGCTTGACTAGAGTTTTGTTCTAAAATAGCCTCAATAAGCTTTTCATGGATTCCTATATGAAAATCGGTGTGTGTAGTAATGTCCGCTAAGTTTTGGATCGATGTTTGGAGAGGGATTGTCATATGTTCATATAAATCGATCAAAATACTATTATGAGATGCCTCTACAATCGATTTGTGTAACTCGAAATCTGCTTCTACATATAATTTGCTATTCCCTTGTTCAGCTGCAATTTGGCAAGCCTTTAATTTTTCTTGCAATCGATTAATATCTTCTTTGTCCCTTCGCATTGCTGCTAATTGTGCGGCTTCCCTTTCAAGCGCATGCCTAACTTCTAAGGTTTCTAATAGATTTGCTTTTTGAATTCTTTTTTCGAGAGCAGCTCCAAGGACACTCGATGAACAGACAAATGTACCGCTCCCTTGCTTCGTCTGAAGAAGTCCTGCATGTACGAGAGCTCGAATAGCCTCTCTCAATGTATTGCGACTTACATCAAATTGTTGCATTAATTCTAATTCAGGTGGAATTTTACTCCCAACTGGCCATGAATTCGACTCAATTAAAGTTTCCATTTGGGAAACGATTTGCTCTACTAATGATAAACGGTTAGTTTTGGATATATCCAAGAATTCACACCTCTAATTTGTAGGATGATTGGTTCATTGGGTAATTTAACATGTTTTTATGAAAAAGTAAATGGATTAAATTTTTCTCCTAAAAAAAAGGAGTGCACAATCTCATCTGTGCGCTCCTTTTACTAACTTTTAAATGGCATTTTTATGAAAGAATAGAGATGTTCATTAACCCATTAAATCTATGAAGGATCTGTTGTACAAGTCTCCTCAAATTATATATGAGTAATTGTAAAATTGTCTCAAGATTTCTCATAGGTTACCCCTCCAAATAAAAGTTAGTTTGGTGATATCACCGTATTTATTGTTTGTATTTTCCATTGAATATATGTATAAGACTAGGGATGTTTCTACTGGTTGTACAACTGAATGAATAATAAAAGTGGCTTTGGAAAATCTAGTAAAAAGATTTAAAACTGAGGTGAGCGAATATGCCGAATCAACCTACTATTTCTTCAAGCGAAGTGGGTACATTATGGTTAACATATCAGGAAAAGACATTTATTCTTCGTTTATTAGAATATTTAATTCCTAAGGCAGATGATCATAAATCCGAAAAAATTATGACTGATTTATATAAGGATTTAGATAAAAATGTGGAAAGAATTAAACATATTTTTGAAAAAGCAGGATCTGCATTGCCGGTCGGGTTTACTTCTCAAGACGTAAATGTTGAAGCACCGAGACTATTTGAAAATGGACTGGATATTATGTTTCTTCGGATGATAAAAGAAGTTAGTATGGGGCTGTATACACTTAATATGGGAAAGGCCTATCGTGAGGATATCATTAATCTCTATAAGGATTTAACAGCAATTACTCAAGGATGTTATAATAAATGTACGCAATATTTGTTAGAAAAAGGAATGCTTACTCGCCCTCCTTTTGTACCTATGCCTAAGACAAATGAATTTATAAACGATATGAAGTATTTAAGCGGGTTAAATTTACTAAGTAATGCAAGGCATATAAATACGATTGAACTTTCATCACTATTTCATGGCATGGAATCGAATAATTTGGGTATGACGTTAATGTTTGCTTTTACACAGGTAGCTGAAGCAAAAGAGGTAAAACAGTACTTTCATAAAGGTATGGAGATTTCCAAGAAAATTCTTAAGCAATTTGGTGAAATTCTTTTAGAAGATGATATTACCCCTACTATTTCATCCGTAGGAAACGTATCAAGTTCGAAGATAAGCCCATTTTCAGATAAGTTCATGCTGTATTGTAATAGCTTACTTTGTAATCTTAGTCTCGGGGGAAATGCATTCGGATTTGCCTTTAGTCTACGAAATGATTTACAGTTGAAGGCCTTATTGGCTGCAAAGGATGTTGCTGATTACGCGAATGATGGAAATAAACTTATGGTGAAAAATGGATGGCTGGAAAAGCCGCCAGCGACTAATTTAGAACGTTAAAATAAGCATAGTTATCGAAATAAAAAGATTGCAATGGCATGATCTTTACCCATTGCATTCTTTTTTTTAATTTGTGTGTTGATCATTTAGTGAGTCCGAACGTTCAAACCCAAGTAAGCGGGTTCCTTTTTGGATCGTCATATTTTGTAGAAAAATGTCGAAACTCTATAAAACATTACTGTTTTTTGTCGATACATAAAATGTATAAATAAAATAATTTGAAAATCTAGCAATGGAGAGCGTTTAATTTCAATCATAAGGAGAATGTTTTGTGGGTTTACTAAGAAATTTAAAAACAGCTAAGAAATTAGCATTATTAATTGCTATAGAAATTTTAGCATTAGTACTAGTTGGAGTAATGAGCCTTATCTTCATGAAAAATATTGCGAACGAAACAGAAAAAATGTTTACCCATCGGTTTATTCCAAACCAATGGCTAGGAAAAGTAATTGAAGATAATCGTGCAATTGATGAAGATATTTTGGAGTTAATGATTACAAAAAATTCAATTCGAAATAAAGAGATGATTGATGATATTGTAACATTGCAAAAAGAAATAAATGACGTGATGGAAAAGCTATTTTCAGCAAAACTTACACCTGCAGAAATGGAAAAACTTGAGGCTTACAAAAAAAGTGATATAGACTTACAAAAATTACAAGAAAAAGTGATTCAATTAGCGCGGAATAATCAAAATACAGAAGCTTATCAGCTATATACCGCTGAATTACTGCCACAAGTAGAATTAGTGAATACGACGCTTAAGGATTTACAAAAATTAAATGAAAAAGTGGCAGATCAATTAAACGATAATAATAAACAAACAATTAATAATGCAATCCTTCTAGTTATCTTAATAAGTGCAATTTCTATAATAGTATTAATCTTGATTGGATTGTTTATTACAAAAATGATCGTTAAGCCTACCAATCATATTGCTAAACTACTATCCAAAGCTGAGAATGGAGATTTTACAGTAAAAGGAACGTACCAATCTAAAGATGAGATTGGAAAATTAACAGCTTCTTTCAATAATATGATTAGCGGCCTACAAGGTATAATCAAGACCGTAAGAGATACTTCACAACAAGTGGCTGCGGCATCTGAAGAACTAACTGCCAGTGCAGATCAAACAACAGCCGCAACGGAACATGTCGCAACGGCTATTCAAGAAATTGCAAGTGGTGCGGAACAATCTTCTGTGAAAATAGAGGAAAACTCGAATTCACTAAATGAAATTTTACACGGAGTTACACGTATTGCTGAAAGCTCAACGAATGTTTCCGAATTATCAAGAGAGACATCGATAGAGGCTGAAGAAGGCGGTAATTCGGTAGAAGGTACATTATCACAGATAAAATTCATTCATGAATCAGTGAGTAACCTAAATGAAGTAATTCAAACACTTTCGAATCGTTCAAATGAAATAGGTAAGATTCTCGATGTAATTAGTGGTATTTCAGATCAAACAAATCTCCTTGCACTTAACGCAGCGATCGAAGCAGCCCGCGCCGGCGAACATGGGAAAGGCTTTGCGGTGGTTGCAGATGAGGTAAAAAAACTGGCTGAGCAGTCTCAAACCTCAACTCAATCCATCGCCAATATTATTAATAGCATTCAAATGGATATTAAAAATTCACTAGAAATGATGAATGAAGTAACAAACAATGCAGAGCAAGGTGTTACAGTCACTATTGAAACATCCCAAAAGTTTAAGGCAATAATTGATCAAACAAAAAATATTGCCCCACAAATTGAGGAAATTACTGCAACAGTACAACAAATATCAGCTAGTGTAGAAGAAGTTTCCACATCCGCTAAAGAGGTATCGATGCATTCACAAGAAAACGCATCAAGCTCTGAAGAAGTTGCTGCATCTACAGAACAGCAACTAGCTTCAATGGAGGAAATAAACTCTTCTGCAAGAGCCCTTGCTTCTACAGCAGAAGAATTAAAAGAGTTAGTGAATAAATTTATTGTTTAAAAGCATTCGAAAGCGAGCCGACAAACGATCGGCTCGCTTTATTTTCTCTTAATTTCTTCATATTTTTGAAACCATTCAGGAAATACCTTTTTGAATTGGACTGGTTTAAAGTCTTCTTTTCTCACAACAATATGTGTTGTTGTTCCTTCCGCACATATTTCATCTTCTCCGTTTACAATCGTAAATCCATAGATTGTCCTCAAATTTTTGTTTTCTTCCACCCAGGTTTTTACAATTACTTTATCGCCGTATTTAATAGATTTTTTATAAGTTATTTCTAGATTATATACGGGTGCATAATAACCCGACTTTTCCATATCGAGATAATTATAACCGACATCCTCGATAAGTTTTGTCCTGCCAAGCTCGATCCACTTTACATAATTCCCATGGTAGATAACTCCCATCATATCTGTATCTGCGTAAGACAGTTGGATTTCAATCGATGAAATGTACATATTTGAAACTCCTTTAATAGTAAATTTGATTCTAAAATATAGTATATATTTTTTTCGCGTTTTTGAAAAAAAGACCGAGCAGCCACTTGCACCAAGAAATGGATTTTGGTAAGATGTTTGTCTTGAATAAAATGAATATTATGATAAAAGGAGGTGTATGAATGAAACGTATAATGATTATGGGAGTATCTGCAGGAGTTGGAAAGTCTACTTTTGCTAGAAAGCTAGGTGATATTTTGCAAATTGATGTTTACCATTTGGATGCACATTATTGGAAGCCGGGTTGGGTTGAAGCAACAGTAGATGAGTTTCGTGGAGCTCAAGAAGAAGTTGTGAAAAAAGAACAATGGATTATTGAGGGGAACTACACAGGTACATACGACATTCGAGCTTCCCGTGCAGACACGATTATCTACTTGGAGCTTCCTCTATCCGTTTGTTTATTTCGGGTGATAAAGAGATTCCTCATGAATATCGGAAGAACCCGTCCCGACATGGGAAAAGGATGCAAAGAAAAAATAGACTACCAGTTTATTAAATTTATTATTTCCACTTATTATCCACGGAAGAATAAAATGGCGGACCGTTTTAATGCCTTCCAATCTTCAGCAGCAGAAAGAAAAGTCATCATGTTAAAAAACAAACGGGCAATAAATGATTACTTGCACGAGACTAGATTAAAATATTCGTCGAAAAAAGAAATATTTCCCGAGAAATTTATCGAATAATGTGGAAGCGGCAAAAAATTTGTTCGTTTAAACAGAATCACGTTCAATTAATTTAAAAGGTAAGATAAGTCTATTAGATTCATTTTCATATTTTTTAATTGATTGAACGGCTAGTCGTCCGATTTCTTTAGTCTGGATTTCGATTGTTGAAATCCCCATTATTTCAGAGATGGGCTGGTTATCAAAGCTTAAAATAGCGAAGTCTTTTGGAATACTTAAGCGATAATTTTTTGATGCTAATATTAACCCTGCGGCAACTTGGTCATTACCTACGAGAAACGCAGTTGGTTTTTCCGTTAATTGGATATATTTCAACAGGACCTCGCGTCCATCTTCAATCGTTAAACAGCGATCAAAAAGCCACTCATCTCGAACTTTTTGATTTAGTTTCTTCATCATAGTTTCGTACGCTCTTATTCTTTTTAAACTATTAGGACCTTCTTTTCTGCCAAGACAATAAGCAATTCGAGTATGCCCTTTGGAAACTAAATATTGAAGCCCAAATTGAAAGGCTTTTTCATGTGGGATACTAATTGAAGGAAATATAGCTTGATCAGAATCTTCACATAGAATGATAGGACCATATTCCTTGTATTCCTTTACTACTTCAAGAGATATGGCACGGGAGCAAAATACGAGTCCATCAATTAAATTCCCTCTTAGCATTTCAAGAGCGTCTAACTCTTTCGTTGTTTCATAATTTGTTTGAAACAGAATAAGCTGCTGATTATCTTTCATCGCTTCCTCGGCTATGCCATCTACGATACTACTGAAATAGGGATGATTGATGGTAGGGAGAACGACACCAATCATATTAGAAGTCCCTTTTGACAAATGAACGGCGTTTATATTCCTTTTATAATTTAATGCTTCCATTGCTTTTCGCACGGAATTCCTTTTTTCTTCACTCACATATGGGTGATTGTTGAGTACCCTTGAAACCGTTGTAACGGATACACCGGCAAGCTTTGCAATTTCACGAATATTTGCCATAAAAAAATTCCTTTCAGTAAAAAAATCAATCTTGACCTGAAACGCGTTTCATAAATTACCTTTTCCTTAATGAAGAAAAGGAGTGACTATGTCATGATTGAAGGGATTATTCTATTAATAGCATTGTGCATTTTTGAACTAATCTTAGCAAACATAGCATTGAAAGACAAAAAAGAGCATTTGATGGATTTTTATGAGTTTTTTGATATTAGTAAGAAGGATGGGTTATAATTTAAAAAATTAAATGCTGTGAGGTGAAAATATGACTTTACAAGAAATAATGGAAAAGTTAAAAGAACTGGGAACAGAGCAAACAAAGAAAACGTTCATTCGACATGGGGCAACGGAGCCGATTTTTGGGGTCAAAGTAGGTGATCTGAAAAAACTTGTTAAACACGTGAAAAAGGATCAAGAATTAGCTCTTTCATTATACGAAACTGGAAATTATGATGCGATGTATCTAGCAGGACTTACGGTAAATCCTAAATTTGTATCGAAAGAATTGCTGCAAAAATGGGTGAAACAGGCATATTGTTACGGATTAGCTGAATACTCGGTGGCGGGAGTGGCGGCGGAAACTAATTATGCCATTGATTTAGCTAGGGAATGGATTGAATCTGAGAATGAAACGATCGCTACTTGTGGATGGAGTACTTATACAAATTATCTTTCTATTACACCTGATGAGAATCTTGATATCGAAGAAGTTCGCCAATTATTAAATAGAATCGAGACAACGATTCACCAAGAAAAGAATCGAGTTCGATATACAATGAACAATTTTGTGATTGCGGTTGGAACGTTTGTAAAAGTGTTACACAAAGAGGCTTATGAAGTTGGAGAAAACATTGGGAAAGTTCAAGTAAATATCGGAGAAACCGCCTGCAAGGTTCCATTAGCAACAGAGTATATAAAAAAGGTAGAAGCACGAGGGAAAATTGGTTCTAAGAAAAAGACTTGTATATGCTAGGCAAGTATGAGCCACAAACCGAAAAAAAAAGATGGCTTCACTAATGCCATCTTTTTTAACTGCTTTGCATTTCATATCTTTTTTCAAGGTGATTTTGCATTACTGCTATGATTGAACAGATTCCCCAATAGATGAGCGCGACTAAAATATACATTGTCATATAATCTAATTCCCTTCCTCCAACAATTTTTGCTTTTTGAAGTAGTTCAGGGACAGTGATCATCGCAGCTAGCGAAGTACCTTTGACTAAATCCAGTAATACATTTGATAGTGGCGGTATGGCGATTTTGACAGCCTGTGGAAGAATAATCTTTCGCATCGTTTGCCAATAGGAAAGTCCAAGGGATGCAGATGCTTCCCATTGGCCTTTATCAACAGAGGCGATGGCTGAACGATTGATTTCTGCCATATACGCAGCACTATTTAGGCTAAAGCCGATAATCGCAGCCGTTACTGCTGTAAAAGTAATTCCAATCATCGGAAAGCCGAAATAAAGAATAAACAAGAGAACAATAATTGGGACACCACGCATAAAAGAGATATAAGTACGCGCTGGAAGCTGAAAAATATAATTTTTTGACATTCGACCAAGTGCAAGAAAAAATCCTAGCAATAACCCGAAGAACATACTGACTATAGAAATGAGTAAAGTATAGCCAATCCCTTTAATGACATAAGGAAAGGATTCAATGGCCAATTTTGTATTAAAGATATATTCCCATTGAATTGTTCCCATGTTTCTCTCTCCCTAGTATTTAAGATCTGGCTTTTTCGTTACATCATCGCCATCAAAAAATTGTTTAGAAATTTTCGTGATGGTCCCGTCATCAAGCATTTCCTGAATCGTTTTATTAATATGTTTCTTTAATTCTGTATTATCTTTTTTCATAATCATTCCGACACCTTCATCACGCGTATTAAATTTAAGATCAGGATGAATGGTGATATTTAATTTCGGAAATGCAGCAAGTGCAAGCTTTTGTAAATAGTAGTCATTAATAATGATATCTGTACGTCCAGAAGAAACATCACGTAAATATTGTTCATTTGTAGCATTATCATATGTGACTTCTTTTGCACCGTATTTACGAGCAATTTTCATATAAGTTGTTGTTGCTTCACCAGCAGCCGTTTTTCCTTTAATATCTTCGACTGTTTTTATTCCAGATAAATCATCTTTTCTCACAATAGCTGTTGCAAAAGAAAACTTATACGGTGTTGAAAAAGAAAATTTCTCTTTTCGTTCATCTGTAATAGCGATATCGTTTGCAGCGACATCGACTTTTCCACTATTAATAGAAGTGAGCATTCCGTCAAAGGCCATTTCGACAAAGTCCACTTTAAGTCCCATTCTTTTGGCCATTTCACGAACTACTTCAACCTCAAAGCCCGTTAATTTATCTGTTTTGGATTCATGGAAAGAAGCAGGATAAAGGGTCCCTGCAGTGGCAACAGTTATTTTTCCGTCTTTTTTTATTTTATCCCATGCGGTTTCTTTCTTTTCCTTGGAACTATCTGAATTCCCGCATGCGGCTGTTACAAAGGCTAAAGCCATTACTAATAAAACCATAATTCTGTGTTTAAAACGATGTGATTTCCGCATTATGTAACCCCCATATTTAACTTTAATCAGTAAAAACATAGCACTGAAGTGGGGATTATGCAAAGGAATTTTGCATAGAGAAAATTAGGCGGAATTTTCGATAAATATGACAAGTACTTCAAGATATTTTTATATTTCAATTGAATTTTTATAACAATTATGTATAATGGTCTAGGAAGTAAACTTAAAGTTTAGTATTAATAAACTTTATTTATTGGTAGTTTACTAATAGTAAACAGACTTGAGGTTATACGATGCAAATCGGAAAAAAGATCAAAAACTTACGATTGAAAAAAGGGCTAACACAGGAAGAACTTGGCGAGAGAACAGATTTGAGTAAAGGATATATTTCGCAAATTGAACGGGATTTAAGTTCTCCTTCCATAGAAACGTTTTTTGATATTTTAGAAGTTCTAGGATGTGCACCGAAGGATTTTTTTGATGAGCAAGAACTAGAACAGAAGGTTGTTTATGGTGATGAAGATCAAACGGAATACGTCGATGAAGAACGTGGATATCAGATTCAATGGCTCGTTCCAGAATCAAATGAAAAAGAAATGGAACCGATCATTCTAACTCTTGAAGAGAAGGGTGAATTCAAGGAATTTGAACCATCTTTATCAGAGACTTTTGCCTATGTATTAACTGGAAAAATCAGCGTCCGCTTAGGAAGGCGGGTTTATTCAGCTAGAGCGGGGGAAGTCATTTATTATCACGCTGCTGAAAGACATCAAATTACGAATGATTATCCTGGTACATCACAAATACTTCTCGTTGCAACGGAATCATACTTATAAATTTAAAAGGGGGAAGCCACTATGACAGATAATACAATCATTCGTTTTGAAGGTGTAACAAAACAATACGATGATGACCCTGCTGTCTTAGATAGTGTTAGTTTTGAAATTGAAAGAGGGAAATTTTATACATTACTTGGTCCATCGGGGTGCGGAAAGACGACAATATTACGACTTATTGCTGGTTTTACTGAGGCGAGTCAAGGGGAAATTTACTTCAATGGGAAAATGATTAATCATGTTCCGGCAAATGAACGACAAGTAAATACGGTTTTCCAAGATTATGCACTCTTTCCTCATTTAAACGTATTTGAAAATGTCGCATTTGGACTGCGAATCAAAAAGATGAAAAATGCTCAGATTCAACAAAAAGTGAAAGAAGCATTAAAATTTGTCAATTTAGAAGGCTATGAAACACGTGAAATAAAAGAGATGTCGGGTGGACAACGGCAGCGGGTCGCAATTGCTAGGGCCATTGTCAATGAACCGGAAGTGATTCTTCTAGATGAACCACTATCGGCACTTGATTTAAAGCTTCGTACGGAAATGCAGTATGAGCTTCGTGAATTACAGCGTCGACTTGGAATTACCTTTATCTTTGTTACTCATGACCAAGAAGAAGCACTCGCGATGTCAGATGAAATTTTTGTCTTAAATAAAGGAAAAATTCAACAAAGCGGGACGCCAACGGATATTTACGATGAGCCAATCAATCGGTTTGTGGCGGATTTTATCGGGGAGTCCAATATCGTTCCTGGTAAAATGATTCAAGACTTTAAAGTAGAGTTTGTAGGAAAGCAATTTGAATGTGTGGACCGCGGATTTAATCCAAATGAGTCGGTTGAAATAGTTATCCGTCCTGAGGATTTAGAAATTACGAAAAAAGATCAGGGCAAACTGAAAGTACGTGTGGATTCGCAATTATTTCGTGGAGTTCATTATGAGATTTGCTGTTATGATGAGGCGGGTAATGAGTGGTTAGTTCATTCGACGAAAAAAGCTGTTGTAGGTGATGAGATAGGTCTATATTTTGATCCAGAAGCGATTCATGTCATGAGATTTGGTGAGACAGAAGAGGAATTTGATAAACGATTAGAAGCATATAATGAGGACGGCCATGCAAACTAAATCCCGCAATATCTATCTTATTCCTTATGTATTATGGATCATTCTTTTTATCGTCGCACCTATTCTACTCATTCTTTATTATTCTTTCTTTAATATCGATGGGGATTTCTCTTTTGAGAATTACAAAAACTTTTTTACACACGTTTATTTAAAGATGACACTTAGCTCGTTTTGGTATGCATTTTTGATTACCGCGATTTCGCTTATAATTGCCTACCCAACGGCCTATTTATTAACAAAAACAAAGCATAAACAACTATGGTTATTATTAATTATTTTACCAACATGGATCAATTTATTGCTGAAAGCCTATGCTTTTATCGGGATATTCGGAACGTATGGAGCAGCTAATTCATTTTTAGAATGGATTGGGATTGGGACAAAACAAATTTTGTTCACTGACTTTAGTTTCTTATTTGTCGCTGTGTATATTTTTATTCCGTTTATGATTATGCCGATATTCAATTCGCTGGAAGAGTTGAATCCAACACTTATTGATGCTTCAAGAGATTTAGGCGCGTCTGCGTGGACGACCTTTAAACGAGTGATTTTTCCATTAACGATTGATGGTGTAAAATCTGGATGCCAAGTTGTCTTTATTCCGGCATTGTCCTTATTTATGATTACCCGTTTAATTGCTGGAAATCGAGTCATCACACTAGGTACGGCGATTGAACAACATTTTCTTGTAACCCAAGATTGGGGAATGGGTTCAACGATAGCTGTCTTTTTAATCATTGCGATGGCATTATTCATGATCGTAACAGGTAATAGAAAGTGAGGGGATACGAATGAAACGAAAGGGAAAGATTTTTAATATTTATTTAGTTATTATTTTTATCATTCTTTATGCCCCGATCTTCTATTTAATGTTTTACTCCTTTAATAGTGGAGGAGCGATGCATGATTTTGAAGGCTTTACACTTGAGTGGTACAAGGAAGTATTTCACGATACCCGTCTATTAATTATTGTATTAAACACAGTTGTTATTGCCCTTTTATCGGCGGCACTTTCAACAATTCTCGGCGTAATTGGCGCTCTTGCCATTTATTTTGTAAAAAGAAGACGAACAAAAAATACATTACTTACACTAAATAATGTATTGATTGTTAGTCCGGATGTCATTATCGGTGCTTCATTTTTAATATTATTTACGATTATTGGGATTAAACTTGGTTTCATTTCGGTTCTACTCTCACATATCGCCTTCAGTGTACCGATTGTTGTATTAATGGTCATTCCGAAGCTGCAAGAAATGAGTCCTACTCTGCTTGATGCGGCACGTGATTTGGGGGCTAGCCGTTGGAACGTCCTTACAAAGGTTGTTCTTCCATTTATCACACCCGGAATTTTTGCCGGTTTCTTTATGGCATTGACTTATTCTTTAGATGATTTTGCGGTGACCTTTTTCGTAACAGGGAACGGATTCTCCACGTTGTCTGTAGAAATTTATTCACGCGCAAGACAAGGAATCTCATTATCTATTAATGCTTTGTCTACACTTATTTTCTTGTTCACGATCATTCTTGTTATCGGTTATTACTTTATTAATCAACGTAATAACCGTCCGAACGGAATGGGGGTAAGAAAATGAAACAGCTAGTTCGTGTGTTTGTAACGATTTTTATCGTGTCATTTGCGATTCTCTTTTTCATTAATCGATTGAATTCGTCCCAAGGATTATCCGGTGGGAATACATTAACTGTTTATAACTGGGGAGATTATATCGAGCCGAAACTGATTAAAAAATTTGAGAAGGAAACAGGGATTAAAGTTATCTATCAAACATTTGATTCAAATGAAGCGATGATGACAAAAATTGAACAGGGTGGCACGACATTTGATGTGGTAGTACCATCTGAGTATGCGATTGAAAAAATGAAGGAAGAAAAGTTGCTTATTCCAATTGATCATTCCAAGTTGCCGAATTTAAAATATATTAATCCTCGTTTTCTAGATTTACCTTTTGATGAAAAAAATAAATATTCGATTCCTTATTTTTGGGGAACAGTTGGAATCGTTTATAATCCATCGTTATTGAATGGGAAAAAGATTACGAGTTGGAATGATTTATGGGACAAAGATTTGCGCAATTCCATTTTACTTGCTGACGGTGCGCGTGAGGTAATGGGAATGGGGTTAAATAGTCTTCATTATTCATTAAATGATACAAACGAAGCACATCTTCAAGAAGCAAAAAGAAAGCTAGATAAACTTACACCAAATGTAAAGGCGATTGTTGGTGATGAAATTAAATTGCTTCTTGCTAATGAGGAAGCGGCAGTTGGTGTCGTTTGGTCCGGTGATGCGTCAGAGATTATCGATGAAAATGAAAAGTTGGACTATGTCGTTCCAAAGGAAGGTTCCAACCTATGGTTTGATAATATGGTCATTCCAAAAACGGCGAAGAATATCGATGGCGCGCATAAGTTTATTAATTTCATGCTTGATCCAAAAAATGCAGCGGCCAATGCTGACTATGTCGGCTACTCCACACCGAATGAAAAAGCATTAAGCTATTTAGATAAAGAAGTATCTGGTGATAAGCGATTCTACCCGGATTTAGACAAGGCGGAAGGTCTTGAAGTGTATGAGAATCTCGGAAAAAGAATGCTTGCACATTACAATGAGCTGTTCTTAGAATTTAAGATGCATCGGAAATAATGATTAGAAAAACCGATTTTTAGCACGTGCTAAAAATCGGTTTTTCTTTTATCATGTAATCAATATATAAATTGAAGAAGGGAATTATCCTATGAAATTGGATCGTTTGTTGGCAATTACGATGATCTTGATCAATCAAAGAAGAGTACAGGCACAGGAGCTTGCGGACATGTTTGATGTTTCAGTGAGGACAATTTACAGAGATATTGATTCATTAAATCTGGCAGGTATTCCGATTGTTACGTATCAAGGTCAAAACGGCGGAATTGGTTTAATTGATGGTTTTCGAATGGATAAAAACCTTTTAACGCGGGATGAGATAGGAGCTATTACAACTGCCTTAAAGAGTGTCTCGACATCTTATCGAGATGCACATGTTACTTCAGTATTAGAAAAGATAAAAGGAATATCAAATGGACAGCAGCCCCCTGAGACAATATTTATTGATTTTAGTCCATGGGGAGGAAGCCCTGTGCTGATAGAAAAAGTAACAATGTTAAAAAAAGCAATCGAATCGAATGTTTGTGTTCAGTTCTTTTATTCAAACAGTTCAGGTAAAGAATCGAATCGTGAAGTTGAACCGCATACGATTGTACTAAAGGGCCAATCCTGGTATTTATATGCCTTTTGCCTGCAAAAGGAGCAATTTCGTTTATTTAAGATTGCAAGAATGAAGGAATTAAATGTTCTAAAGAAAAAATTTGTAAGGAAAGAGATTCAAATTGACGATTCTCCATGGGATAAAGAATGGTATCATCCGGAACGGACCACAGAATTAACCCTTTCATTCAATTCTAGTGATCTTGCACTAATGGAAGAAATGTTTGGAGTAGAAAATGTCATCAAAGGCGAAAAAGATCAACTTCTTGTAACGATAGATATGCCTGAAGACGAGGGCATGTACCGATTTTTATTTAGTCTTATGGATCGAATCGAAGTAATGAAACCAGAGCATGTGAGACGGAAATTAAAGAATTTACTTCAAAAGATGAATGATCTATACAAGGAAAAAGGATAAACACAGAGGATTATCCTTTTTCTGACACCTTTAATACATGTGTATCTTCCTCATAAGAGCCTTCAATTTTTCCAATTCCATCAATCTCAATATGATTGTTTAAGATAGTAGGTTCCTTTTCTAAAATGAGATGAAGATGATTAATTGTTTGAATCTTTTCGGTAAACCTCGTAAGGACAGGTTGTGTAATATAGTAGTCTTTCCCAGTTATTTTTAACTTGATAAAATTTTGATGCAGTAAATGATTATTGGAGGATACAATATTCATTGGGTCAAAAGCAGTAACCGTCATATTTCCTTCTATAAAAAGATGGAAGCCTATAGTATTAATAAAGGATTCAATGACCTTTTCTTTTTCACCTTTTACATAATTATAAATAATCATTGATTTTTCATTAGGTGAAAGCTCCAATGGATAGGGAGGTTGAATGACAATATACTCCTTAAAAAATTCATATAAGGTCTTCGTCGATTGGGTAAACGCCTCTTTCCATTCCTCGGTAAGCTGATCAAGTAAAAGGCAAAGAAACATACCGGAGCCATAACAACTTACACGAATTTGTAAATTTGATCTATATTCATCCAAAAATTTCGAACTATATGTTTTCAATATTTCATCAAATGGAAGAATACTAGCTTTTTGTAATGCTTTTGATTCTACATACCATGCAGGACCTTCCACACTTTCTATAAGAAATTCGTACTGAGCATATTCTCCAATTATTTCTTTTCTTTTTTCCCTCATAAAAATAAATGCATTCAATAATTGATTTCTAGCTTCTGCGTTTGACTCTAATAAAGCTTGATAGAGTAATCTTCTTTCCTTATTTCTTAACTCAATATTTTCTAGAAGTATAGGATACTGAACACCGAGCAATTCGTTTGGAAATCTCGACTCGTTATATAAGTATTGATATCCATGAAACAATTCATGAACGATTAGTGAATAGATCGTTTCACTATCGTTGTAACGATCAATGTTAACAATTGCGGTAGGAAAATCTTCATATAATATTAGCGAGTCAGCACTAAACAGTTCATTCCATGGAAAAATATTATCAGACGGATAGTTCGGGTGGTTATAAAGATAGACGGTTTCACTGTTATACAGACAATAGGCAACGGATTTAAAATTCGGCCAGTAATATTCTAAATTAATATTTTTCATCATATCTCTTACTTTTACTTCGTGCATACAATCCCTCCTAAAAGTAACTATTCACTTTATAAATAAAAATTTCCTTCAAATTCGTAAAATAAAAAATCAAACATGACAGATAGATGTCATGTTCGGTTTTTTATAATAAGGAAAAAAGGAGGTAAGGGAAATGAATCAAGTTTTTTGCCAAAGCTGTGGAATGCCGATTAAGGAGAGTTCTCTTTTCGGGACAGAGAGTTCAGGTAGTAAGAATGATGATTATTGTATTTATTGCTATGAAGGAGGTGCGTTTAAACAACCGAATTTAACCGTGGCGGAAATGATTGAAATTTGTGTTCCATACATGGTGGAGGATGGTATGGAAAAAGAAGAGGCGTTATCTATTCTACAAAAAACGATGCCATTTTTAAAACGCTGGAGAGATGAAGAAGAACTGATGCAGCCAATATTCAAAACATTAGACGGATTTACTTTTACTGGAATAAGCACACGCACAAACAATGCAAATGAGTCTAAGCCCAATGGAAAAATTCCAATGATGTGGAGCAAATATTATGATCAGGGAGTTTCCGGTAAAATTCCAAACCAATTGGACTCAAAAGAAACGATTGCACTATACTCAGACTACGAGAGCGATGTTACAGGGGATTATGATTTTTCGATTGGAGCAATGGTCAAACATGGAGAAAAAATTCCTGATGGGCTGGTGGTGAAAACAGTCCCAGCTTCTCACTATGCTGTGTTTACTACTAAGGTAGGGAAAATTACAGATATCGTCCAGATGGCGTGGTTGGATATTTGGAAGTGGTTTGAAACAACAGGGGTGAGGCGTACGTATAGTGGCGACTTTGAACTTTATGATGAGCGTTGTTCGGACCCGGGCCATTCACAAGTTGACATATATATTGCTATACAACGATGAAATTTTAAGTGGCCGATCCAACGAAATTCAGAGGCAATCCTAGAAGGGGCATACGGGCACTTGGTGAGAAATAACATTTATCAAATGCCCGAAAGACTCCGATTCGGGAAGATGAGCATGGAGCATTGGTCACGAAATTCTCTAAAGGGAGGGTTGCTGGAAGATGAGAGAAAGGTCTTGCCACAAAGTGCCCGAAAGAGTCGGATGCGGGAACTTGAACAAGACCCATCAATCGCGAAGTGCCCGAAAGAGTCGGATGCGAGAACTTGAACAAGAACCATCAATCTCAAAGTGCCCGAAAGCGCCACATGCAGGAACTTGAGCAAGAACCATCAATCCCGAAATACCCAAAAGGCCGGATTAAAGCAATTGAACATCAAAATTCTGTTACAAGTGTTTACAAACCAAATAATGATGGGGCATCCCATACACTTTGGCTAAGTGTATGCAATCTTGTTTGAAAATTTCCTCTCTATATCCATCCTTTATTTTGTGCGATGCTTATTGCTTCCATACGATTTTTTGCATCTAGTTTTTGAATAATTTCAGAAACATAGTTTCTTACGGTCCCTGATGAAAGAAATAGGATGGCTGTTATTTCTTTCGTTGTTTTACCTGAAGCTACGAGTCTTAAAATTTCTTGTTCACGAGGGGTCAACGGATTTTCTTCCCTAATAATATCAAACATTAATTCTTGACTAAACACACGTTTGCCGGACATGACTTTGTGTATCGCATCAGATAAATCTTCGATCGAACCGTCTTTTAATAAGTATCCATCTACCCCGATTTTCACCGCGCGTTCGAAATATCCAGGTCGTGCAAAGGTAGTAAGAATAATAATTTTGGATGCAATATTTAACTTTTTGAGGGCTGAAGCGACATCTAATCCATTTTTTACAGGCATTTCAATATCCATTAGACAAACATCGGGATCGAGCTTGAGTATTGAAGCAAGTGCTTCCTCTCCATTTGTTGCTTGACCAACAACTTCCATATCCTCCTCAAGATTTAGTAATGATCCAAGTGCCCCAAGCAACATCCGTTGATCCTCGGCGATAAAAATCCGTATCATATGGCGGCACCTTCTTTCTTTATTTTTTGAATGATAGGTATTTTCATTTCTAAATGTGTGCCTTTTTGAGTTGAAAGTGTGAGTACGCCATCAATAAGTGAGAGTCGTTCCTCCATCCCTTTCAAACCATTCCCGTCTAATCCTTTATTTTTCAAGCCGATACCATCATCTTTTACGACGAGATGTAGGCTTTCAGTAGAAGTTAAAATAGTAATAGAACAGTTTTTTGCTTTACTATGTTTTACAACATTTGTAACCGCTTCACGTAAGCACATGCTGAGAATATTTTGTGAAAGGGGAGGAATATCAGACACGTCATTTATCCCTTGGTGATGATAAGCAACTCCTGCCGCTTCCAAAATTTCTTGAACATGTATGAGTTCTTCTGCAATAGTAATGGCCCGCATATTCGAAACGAGTTCACGAACTTGCTTTAAGGCAGATCTTGATGTTCTTTCAATTTCCTTCGCCTCGATCTGTGCTCTTTCCGGGTCGATTTTGGTTAATCTTTCAACGAGCTGACTTTTTAACGTAATGAGAGAAAGTGTATGACCAAGAGTATCATGTAAATCCCGTGCAATCCGTGTCCGTTCCTCTCTTTTTACTAACTCTTTAATTGTTTCATTGGCTAGATCTAGTTGCTTTTCAAGTTCCATTCGTTGATTCATTGAACGAATCCCAAAGGGTGTTAAAATCATGATGGCTAAAAATGGCAAAAAGTGTAGAGAGCTAGATGAAACAAAGAGGCCATGATAAAGTGCAGGGACTAACTCCATGAGCGCAAAGCAAATTAACATGAGATTGAACTTTTTCTTATCACAATACCAGCCGATAAAATTAGCAGGAAAGAAGCCCATAAATAATATATTGGGATCGTAGAATAAACTAAAGCAAAAAACGATTCCCATTTGTAAAACTAGCCAATAGGTAAAGACAACTACTTTTCTGGAGGTGGCGTATAATTGGCGGTAAGTAATTAGAAATAGGCATAGTAAAGCAAAACCAATGATTTTCTTTATACCTGACGAATTAACCAAATAGGGAACAGGAAGAGCTAAATACACTAAAAATATATAGGGAAAAAATCCATAACGTTTAGGGAACACGTGAAATTTCTTATTTTTAAGAAAGCCGATCACTCATCATCACACCGCTTCTTGTTTACGTCTTATATATTTTGATAGTAGCATGAAAATTATTAAATAACAGAGTAAAATAATAATATTTTTCCAATTTGGTAAATTACCTCGAACGATTTCCCATGCGCCATTCCCAAAATTGTAGGATGGAAGCCATTTTCCGATGGATTGCATGATTTTCGGCATGACTTCTATAGGCATCCACATCCCGCCTGAAATTGCTAAGATCATATATAGGACATTACTCACACCTGCAGCTGTTTCTACTTTTCGCATCGCACCGATAATTGTACCTAGTGCAAGAAACGGAATGGAACCAATTAATATCCAAAGTCCACTCAGTAACCATTCAGAGGCAGATAAGGCAATCCCATTAATAAGTGCACCGGCTACGAAGATAACGATGATTGAAAGAACATGAATCACCGTTTGACCAATCATTTGACCTAAAAAGTAGACCGAATCGGGCAGGGGAGTCAATCTCATAAAAGTTGACCATCCGTGGGCTCTTTCTTGAACGATGCGAATACCGAGCGTCATGATGGAGGAGCCCATCACGCTAAATGTGGTCATCGACATTAAATAATGGGCATGCCATGCACTTTGATCACCAGCACCTGTATTAACGACTTTTGTAAAAATAAAATAGAAAACGATCGGCATGAGAAGGGACCAGAACACGAAATAAGGATTTCGTAATACTCGTAGTATTTCAGCTTTACATTGTAACCGTATTAATTTCAATTAAATAACCTCCTTATGTTCAGTAGTCAATTGTTCAAATGCTTCTTCCAATTTTCCACGTTCAATCTGAATATTATAGGCATCAATATTTTCTTTAAAAATTAAAGCTAATACCGCATCTGTATCCTCTGTTTGTAGGAAGACTCTGTCATTTTTTTCGAATATATGTGTAATGATTGAATGCTCATAAAGTTTAGCCATCGAACCGGAGTTTGTCTGAAACGATACAAATTGCTTAGTTAAACTTGCTTTTATTTCTGAAGGTGTTCCATCCGCAATAACGCTCCCTTTATTAAATAAAATAATTCTTTGTGCCACATCATCTGCTTCTTGAAGGTAATGTGTGGTAAAAATAATCGTTTTCCCACTATCAGCTAAAAGTTGTACCGTTTTCCAAAATCGATTGCGGGAAGTAATATCCATTCCCACTGTCGGTTCATCTAAGATGACTAACTCAGGATTTCCCGCAAGAGCTAACGCAAAGCTAAGTCTTCGTTTTTGCCCACCGGATAGTTTTTCAGCAAGAGTTTTTAAATCGTTGTCGGTTAAACCTGTAAACGATATTAATTCTTCCATGGACAAAGGGTTTGGATAGTATTGTCGGATTAATTCCAGTAATTCTCGCACCTTTAAACCATTCATCACACTTACCTCTTGTAGCATGATTCCGAGCTGTTCACGTACCTTTATTTCATTCGGATGCTGATTGAATAACCGGACTTCGCCAGCTGTCGGTTTTAATAATCCTAGCATCATTGAGATAGTCGTAGTTTTTCCTGCACCATTTGGTCCAAGAATCGCTACAACCTCACCCCTATTTATTGAAAAAGAAACATCCTTAACCGCATGTTTATGATGAAAAGACTTTGACACATTTTTAACGCTCACAATTTCATTCATTATTCGCGACACCTCCATAACTTATAATCTTAGTTTATTAAGATTGGCGAGTGAGTAGTAGTAGAGGATGTCATGATCGTAAGATGACAATTGTCATATTGAAAAAGGAATGGGCAGGTAACATCTAGAATTAAATCGCACAAAAAAGACCACTTGAAATTCCCAAGTGGTCAACCATTCGCTTCATTTCTCGAACTTTTCACCTTCAAAAGGACCAATATTCCGATGAGTGTCATGATAATAAGTGATCCCATAGCTAGACGGCTAGCTATATTTCCGTAACTTGCAAAGGCCCAAGTAATCGATCCATATAATAGAGGACCGATAATAGAAGAGACTTTTCCGGAAAAGGCAAATAATCCGAAGAATTGTCCTCGTTTATTTTCGGGACTTAGCTCAACTATATACGTTCTTGATGTCACCCACATGGCGCCGAGGCTAATCCCGAACATACTTCCTGCAATCCAGAACATTGATTTAGCAGTTGCAATGCTGCCGACAAGCAAGGCAAGACACATTAAGAGGCCAACATATAATACCGCCTGCTTTGCACCTTTTGCTTTAGTGATATATCCAAAGATAAAAGAACCGATTATACTGGAAACCGTTGAAACTAAGTAAAGCAAAATAAATTCCCCGGTCGTAAAGCCGACCACTGCCTTCGTATAAATAGCCATCATGGCAATAGCGGTTGCGATCGCATCATTTAGGAAAAAATATGAAATCATGAACGTAAAAACAGCCCGATATTTTTTCATTTCTTTAAAGGTTGCTAAGATATCCTTATATCCAGATGAAAAACTCCCCGCCACCCTTGTTTGAACTTTTCTTTTCTCCTTAGTAAAAAAGAAAAAGGGAAGGGCGAAAATCAAGAACAAAATTCCGGTAGCTAGAAAAGCAATATAGTATTTATTATCCCCGACAAGTGGGTATACACATAATCCAAGTAATGTTCCAACATATCCAACAGCTACACCAAATCCGGAGATTAAAGGTATATATGATTTATGAGCTAAATCGGAAATCATCGTATCATAAAAAACAAGACTGGAGTGGTAAAAGAATTTAGCAATAACAAATGAAATGATGACGAGAACAAGCGAAATAGGAAGGTTAAACCATTTTCCGGGTACTTGGAAATATGCGAAAATTCCCATGGAGAGAGTGCCTAAAACTGTAATTAATGTAAACCAGAAAATCCAAATTTTCTTTTTTCCTGTCCGGTCAATCGTTGTTCCAAAAAGCGGTGAAAAGATGACTAAGAAGAAGCTGGCCACGGCATTGGCATACGAAATAAATGTGCTAGCAATTTGATTTGTGACGGGATTTCCGCCAACTGTATGTTCTAAAAATAAAGGAAAGAAAATCGTATTGATGTTAGAGGAAAAAATCGTATTCGCAAAGTCATATAAGGCCCATGACAGAATGGGTAGTGAAAAAAATAGCTTCCAAGCTGAAAAACCTTGTTCCTTATGATTACCTAATTGTTTAACAGAATTACTGGACATTCGCTCACCTACTTTCTTTAATAATGTTTTCATTCCATGTATATAAGAAAATCTCCTTTTTCTTTACATAAATTTTACAAAAATAAAAACAAGACTAAATTTAGTCTTGTTTCTCTTCTTGAGAATAGTAAGGATTCAAATGAATAAGTACTTCCTGAATATTATCATATTTACTCATTAGTGAATGTTTGATTTCATGGGAAAGATCGTGGCCTTCTTTTATCGTTTTATCATGATCAATGGAGATTCTTAAATCAACGAGTATGTAATGCCCATGATCTCTCGCACGAATTTTATCTATCCTCCTTACGTCATGAAACTCTGAAATGATGGAGACAAAATCTTGAAGTGTTTCAACATCAATATTACGTTCAAGAAGAATGTTAAATGCTTCGCTGAGCATTTCTTTAGAAATTTTAAATATTAAAATGGCAACAAAAATACTAGCTACTTTATCTCCGTATAATAAAATGTCAAGTCCGAGTTTATCTCCGAGAATCGATAATATTACTCCGGCCGCTGCTGCAAAAGAAGCGACAATATCTGCTTTATGATCTAAAGCAATGGCTTCAATCGCTTTACTATTATTTGCTTTAGCAACTTTCATGGAAGATCGATATAAAAAATCCTTGAAAATAAAGGAAAAAATTGCAACCCACATAGCTAACATATTCGGTGTTTCAATAGGGTGGAAGAAACCGGCAATGCCTTCGTAAACGATATAAATAGCAACTAAAAATAATAAGATACCAACAATTCCTGAAACGATTACTTCTGCCTTTCCGTGGCCATAGGGGTGCTCTTTATCGGCCGGTTTATTGGCAATTTTTATGACTAATAAGACGATAACGGAGGCAAAAACATCCGCTGCAGAGTGAATCCCGTCAGCGAATACTGCATCACTGTGAGCAAACCATCCGATAACCATCTTTCCAATCGTTAATAAAATATTACTCCAAACACTGATCCAAGCAATTTTTTTCGCAATCGACTCTCTTGTCCCCAATATATATCACTCCAATCGAAGAAAGTCTAAAACACCCTTGTAATCATAACAAACCTAGTATTGGTGGGTCTAGAGCAAGATAGTTGTTCCCATCAATCGTTTTAAAGTTTAACTAAAAATGTTTCCTCTATGAAAAATATAAGAACTAAATTAGTATTCACGTTTTTTCCAGAAATTATAAAAAACAGGTTAGTTTATACTAACCTGTTTTAAACGAATTGTTTATTTAGCCGCATCCTGTACTTGTTGAATAAATTCTTCATAGCTTTTTCCGGTAAATTCCTTACCATTAATAAATAGGGTTGGCGTTGAATTAATCCCTAACTCAGTCACATAGGATTTGTCTTTGTTTATAGCATCTTTGTACACCTTATTATTAAAGGCTTCTTCAACTTTTTTAACGTCTTTGTCACTTGAAATCTCCGCTAATGTCTTTTTAAGGAAGTCTAGTTTAAAGTAATCCACTTTTTCGTACTTCTCATCTTTTGGTTGTTTGCTGTAAAGAAGATGATGGAACTTCCAAAATGTTTCATTGCCTAGTACTTTGTAGACCGTTTCTGCAAACTCCGCGGAGCGATGGGAATCCGTATTAATAAAAGGAAAGTTCATAAAGTAAAATTTAGCTTTTCCTGTATCAACAAATTCCTTTTGAATAACCGGGTAAACACTTTCATTAAATTGTTTACATACCGGACATTTATAGTCACCGAATTCAACAATTTCGACGGGAGCTTTTTCATCACCTTCGAAAGGTTGGTTGCTGTAATCAAAATTAAATGCTTCGCTTTTTTCAGGTTTGTCCGAAGATTTACTTAAAAATATAATTAATGCAAGCAAAGCAACTGCAATGATGACTACAATCCCAAAAAATGAACTACTGGATTTGTTCGTATTTGTTTTCGACATATTTGCACACCTTTATAAAATATTGGTTTTGTAATTAGAGATAGTTTTACATAAGATGAATAAGGACGTCAAGAAAATACCTATTATGTCACTATTTTGTAAAATATAAAAAAGGTGCCCGAAGACACCTTTTTATTACGCTTCTTTAGCAGCTTCGATTTCAATCGCCACTTTTATTTCATCACCAACTAAAACACCGCCAGTTTCTAGAGCCGCATTCCATGTTAAGCCATAGTCACTACGTTTTAGTTTTCCTGTTGCACTGAAACCTACTTTTTCTGCACCGCTCATCGGATCTTTAGCTAGGCCTTCAAATGTAACAGAGAATGTTTCTGAACGTGTAACTCCATGAAGAGTAACATCACCGGTTACTTTATATTCATCATCATCCGTTTTTGTAATGTTTGTTGATTTAAATGTCATTGTTGGATAGTTTTCAACATCAAAGAAATCTGCTGAACGCAAATGGTTATCACGATCGCTATTGCGAGTATCAATACTTGCTACATCGATGTTGAAGTCAATAGTTGCTGTTGTTAAATCAGTTGGATCGGCTTCAACACTTGCGTTGAATTGTTGGAAAGCGCCTTTCACTTTAGATACCATCATATGTTTTACAGAAAAATCAATACTACTATGTGCTGTATCAACTGCCCATTTAGAAATTGTCATTTTTCATTCCTCCATTTATTTAATAACTTAATGTAAGTCGCTATATAAAATATACTTAATGATTTAAATTAATTATATTTTTTTCTATGGTATTTGTCAATTCATTTTTATATAAAAATGAAATTAAATTACTTTTTTATAGTTAGTTAAGTGAAGGGACTCTAATTAAATTCACCGTCCATTGACTTCTTCCCTTCCTTTATGTAATATAATCATAAAAAAACATAGACGACGTTGAAGGATCTATAGTAGCTAAAAATTGTCTTCTAAAGCGAATCAGGGATGGTGTAAGCCTGATAAGATGTTTTAGTGAAACGGCAATCTGGAGTCGTGTCTTGAAAGTGGATGTGCTTGTTTTGTACATCAACTGGGGTGGAACCGCGTGAGTACAGCTCTCGTCCCCAGGCAATCATTGCCTGAGGATGGGAGCTTTTTGATTTTTATAATAAAGGAGAGAATCGACTATGTCAGTAAATATGGAACAAATCGTTTCACATGCGAAGCATCGCGGATTTGTATTTCCAGGTTCAGAAATATATGGAGGACTTGCAAACACATGGGATTATGGTCCTCTTGGAACAGAATTGAAAAACAATATTAAAAAGGCTTGGATGAAAAAGTTTGTTCAGGAATCCCCATATAATGTCGGTCTTGACTCTGCTATTTTAATGAACCCAAGAACATGGGAAGCATCAGGTCATATTGGAAACTTCAACGACCCAATGATTGATTGTAAAAAGTGTAAAGCAAGACACCGTGCAGATAAATTAATCGAAAACGCAGCAGAAGAAAAAGGTGAAGAAATTATCGTAGACGGCCTCCCATTTGAAAAAATGGAAGAACTAATGAAAGAATATGACATTGCTTGTCCTGAATGTGGCAGCAAGGACTTCACTGGAATTCGTCAATTTAACTTAATGTTTAAAACTTTCCAAGGCGTAACTGAAACAAGTACGAATGAACTATTCCTTCGTCCTGAAACAGCACAAGGTATTTTCGTAAACTTTAAAAATGTTCAACGTACGATGCGTAAAAAGCTACCGTTTGGTATTGCCCAAATTGGTAAAAGCTTCCGTAATGAAATTACACCAGGTAACTTTACATTCCGAACACGTGAATTTGAACAAATGGAGCTAGAATTCTTCTGTAAACCTGGCGAAGAATTAAAGTGGTTTGATTATTGGAAAGAGTTTGCGAAGAAATGGTTGCTTTCATTAGGAATAAAAGAAGAAAATCTTCGTCTTCGTGATCACTCTGAAGATGAGCTATCACACTATAGTAATGCAACGACTGATTTTGAATATAAATTCCCATTTGGCTGGGGAGAATTATGGGGTATTGCATCTAGAACAGATTATGACTTAAAACAACATATGCAATTCTCAGGTGAGGATTTCACTTATTTAGATCAAGAGACTAATGAAAGATTTGTACCTTATTGTATTGAACCATCACTTGGAGCTGATCGGGTGACACTTGCTTATTTAATCGATTCTTACGAAGAAGAAGCATTAGAAGATGGTACATCAAGAACAGTGATGCATTTACATCCGGCTCTTGCACCATACAAAGCAGCTATCTTGCCATTATCGAAAAAGCTATCTGATGAAGCGCGCGAAATTTTTGCTGATCTTGCAAAACAATTCATGGTAGATTTCGATGAGACAGGCTCAATCGGTAAACGTTATCGTCGTCAAGATGAAATTGGTACACCGTTCTGTATCACCTATGATTTTGACTCGAAGGAAGACCATATGGTAACCGTTCGTGATCGCGATACAATGGAACAAACACGATTGCCAATTTCGGAATTAAAAAGCTTCTTAGAAGAAAAAATTCAATTTTAATAAAAAAGAAGGGCCCCAACTGATGAAATTTTGGAGCCCTCTTTTTAATTTACTTTTCAAGTTTTTTCCTATTAGGAACGGAAGGAGGTTCTTCCAACCATTTTCGTTCTACCGCTAGCTTAAATCCTTTTTTCAAATATAATAAAATTTCTCCAATTAGCTTGCTATATTCTCCTGATAAATCGGTTCGTAATGAACCGGATAATGCATGGCCAATTAAAGTAATATCAATAGCATTTAATACATTAAACAAATTCATAATTAGCTTATTTGAAAAAGGGGAAATCTTAGAATCGGTCACTTCCATGTTAACCGATACAATTCCGAGAAGATCTTCAGCCTTTAATAATTCATTAAAATAATCGATTTGTTTTAATGAGATATCCTTGCCTTTTTTAATATAGTTTTTAATTTCTTTATCCTTAACTACCTGTAATAGCCCTGTACATAGCACTATTGAAAAGTAATTTCGTTCAATATTGTAGAAAATTTCCGTTAGTTCATTTACGTTTAACGGTCTGTCTTTATACAGTAACCCGCTTATGTATGATGAAGTTTCAATATAATTTACTTCTGTCGGGTATGGAATATTCGGCGGTCTGTCATAAAGCCCTTTCGACAACAATAAAGCTGTTGAATCCCCGTACAGTTTAGAGGCCCCCTGGAGGGAATCAGTAAAGAATGCAATCATGTCTTTTCTTGATAAATTCACAAGTGCAAACGAATAAAAAATCATATCCATTCTCGCCAAATTATATAAAAAGCTTAAAGCGAAAGGATCGTAGAAAAGGGGTGGAGCGGTTAAGTCAATATCCTTATCGGTAAACCCGTTTGGAACAGGTAGTTTTTCTTGAGAAAAGATAGAGTTGAGTCTCTTTATCCGTAAATTAGTGGAATCTAATGTATTTTGAAGCATATCTTTCATCTCTTGGTCTTTTATATGATGCAGAAAATAAATAAGAAGACAGCGAGTCATTGTACTGTTCATGTAAGTAGACCAAAGGCTACCGATTTCGGCGCTAGTTAATCGTATATGTTTTTCCGCCATTAGGTCATCACTCCTTTTCCTTATATTTTGATGTCATATCTCTTTTTATACTTGAAATAAGAAAGACCGTCTAAAGACGGTCTGATTTAATTAATATATTTTTCAGTACTGAAATCACACTGTTCAAGTGGAACGATTCTTGTTTTTTTAATAAATTTGTAGCTCAACCATACAATAATAAATAGTGGTAATCCAATATACGATACTAAAACACTTGTCCAATCAATTTTATCTCCTAAAAAGGCAGAATAGTTTTGACCAAGGATGACAAACGCGCAGAGAACGAAGGCGAAAATAGGACCAAATGGAAACAACTTAGATTTATATGGTAAATCATTTAAGTCCTTTCCTTGAGCTACATATGCTTTACGGAATCTGTAATGACTAATGGCAATGCCGAGCCATGCAATAAAGCCGGACATCCCCGATGCATTTAATAACCAAACATAGACGACTCCATCACCAAAGAAGGATGCTAAGAACGCTAAAGTTCCAACTAAAGCTGTGACAATTAATGCATTCGCAGGTACACCATTCTTATTTAATTTTGCTAAAAACTTCGGTGCTTTTCCGTCACGAGCTAAATCCCAAAGCATCCGGGTCGATGCATACATTCCTGAATTTCCGGCCGATAATACAGCTGTTAAAATAATGGCATTCATGACAGAAGCCGCAAAGGCAATTCCCGCTTTATCAAAAATAATTGTAAATGGACTCATTGCGACATCATCGGTTGCTAAGTTCTTATCTGTATACGGAATAAGTAAACCAATGACTAAAATGGCTAACACATAAAACAATAGGATACGCCAGAATACTTGACGAACGGCTTTTGGAATATTTTTTTCAGGATCGTCACTTTCTCCGGCTGCAACGCCAAGAAGCTCAGTCCCTTGGAAGGAAAACCCCGCAGCCATAAATATCCCAAGCGTAGACATAAATCCACCATGGAATGGTGCATCACCAATCGTAAAGTTTTTAAAACCAACTGGTTCGCCGCCCATAATTCCAAATATCATCAAAAATCCTGTAATAATAAATACGATGACCGTAATGACTTTAATAAGGGAAAACCAAAATTCGGCTTCTCCAAAACCTTTAACAGATAGATAATTTAATAGAAACATAATTACTAAACAAATACTGCTCCAAATAAGTGATGGTGTATGAGGAAACCAAAACTTCATGATAATCGTGACAGCAGATAATTCCGCGGCGATTGTAATCGCCCAGTTATACCAGTAGTTCCAGCCAAGAGCAAATCCAAGTGATGGATCGACAAATTTTGAAGCATACGTACTAAACGTTCCGGAAACAGGCATAAAGGCAGCCATCTCTGCAAGGCTAGTCATTAAAAAGTAAACCATAATACCAATTAATAAGTAGGATACAATAACTCCACCAGGACCAGCTGTGTGAATGGCACCGCCGCTGGCCAAAAATAGACCGGTCCCAATTGTACCGCCAAGGGAGATCATTGATAAATGTCGGGATTTTAATTTGCGTTTAAGCTGTTGTGTGCTGTTTTCTATTGATGTTTGCATGTGGTTGTTACACTCCCTTAAAAAATATTGGAAGGAGTGGGGAAAATAAAAATGCCGTCAAAAAAGGTTTGACGACATTGTAACACCCCGCATCATACCTTCCGAAGATAGCTCAACACGTTTAGTTGGAATCAATAAACGTGACAGTTCTGTTCCTATTTGGAGACAGCCCCAGCCGATAAATCCAAAAGAGAAGTATCAGCTTCGGCAGCTATTCCTTTCAAGCGGAGTCATCGAAATCTTTTGTTTCTCGTCCGTCCTACTCTTAATAGCCGCGACCTCTACCCCATCGGTTTGATGAGGATTTTTAATTATTAAGTTATACAATTTACTATTATAAAATAATTTTACGATTTTGCAATAGAGAAATTTGGTAATCGCTTATTTCTTAAATTTATACGGAAGTGTAGCAACGACAATATCTTTTCTCCATAAAAGTCTCGCGCGAATTAATAATGCTGATTGATTGTGTAAAATATTGTGCCATCTTTTTTTCGGTATAAATTGAGGAACAAGGACTGTAACCATATAATGATTTTTAATAGCTTTAGCCTGAACAGTTTCTAAAAACTTATTTAATGGATAGATGATGCTTCGATAGGATGAATATAATGTCACTAATCGAACCCCATTGTTTAGCTCTTCCCATTTTTTCTCCATTTTCTTCTCATCTTCTTTATCAAAAGCAACATAAACGGCAATTACTTGATCTGTCAACGATTTTGCATAATTAATGGATCGTTCAACAACAGTTGTGACTCCAGCGATAGGAACAATAAACACGTTTCCTTCAATATCTTGGGCAATTGGTTGGGATACACGTAATTGCTCACCAACTGCTTCATAATGACGTTTAATTTTATGAAAGATGAAGACAACAATTGGTAAGAAAATCACGACAGCCCACACATGATGAAACTTTGTTACAAAAAGAATCGTTAATACGAGAAATGAAATTAGCGCACCGACTAAATTCGTAATTAACTTAATCACCCATCCCTCAGGCTTTTGTCTTATCCATTTCAAGATCATTCCTGTTTGGGAAAGTGTAAAAGGAATGAATACACCTACCGCATATAAAGGAATTAAATGCTCTGTTTTCCCTTTAAAAGCAATAATAAGAATAATCGAAGCAATACTTAAGAAAATGATCCCGTTTGAATAACCTAAACGATCTCCTCTTATTGAGAACATGCGGGGCATGTATTTATCTTTTGCTAAACTATAAGCTAACATCGGAAATGCTGAAAATCCTGTATTCGCTGCGAGAACTAAAATTAAGGCAGTTGTCCCTTGGACGAAATAATAAAGGAAATTACGCCCAAATGTTTGTGCAGCAATTTGTGAAACGACCGTCTCGTTTCCTTTTGGAGCAATTCCAAACCAATAGGCTAAAAATGTTATCCCTGTAAAAAGAATTTCTTAGCTTTTTACTATTTTTTCTATTCAAAACAACATGGAGAAAGCAATGTTCACCATACGTCCATTTTTTGTTGCTTGAAAATTAAAGTATTTAGGATTAAAATAGCCCTAGAACTTATTGTGATTGTAATTATGAATGATTAATTACATTTAGGAGATGAAATAATGGGTAACTTAGGATTCGGAGAAATTCTGTTAATTGTTGTTGTTGCTCTGTTAATTTTCGGACCATCTAAATTGCCAAAGCTAGGAAAAGCTGCTGGTGAAACATTAAGAGAATTTAAAAAGGGTATGAGAGGAATTATGGAAGACGATCCAAGCGAAAAGAAATAATTCCGGCGATCATTTCTTCATACTCCATTCGTTAACCACAGGGAAACTACCTGTGGTTTTTTGCTTTTTTTATTTATAGTGAAATATTTCTTTTATATGAGAGGGAAATTGATTATTATAGTAGAAAAGCAGGTAATAGGGGTGTTTAAAATAAAAAAGAAGTTTTTGAATATTGGAATTGGGATGATTATCGTTCTGGTTATCATTTGGCTATTAAATCAAGTTAGTTTTGTATTTACCCCGCTAGTTATTTTTATCCAAACTTTGTTTATTCCTTTTCTCATTTCGGGGATTTTATATTATTTGGCAAGACCAGTTGTGAGGCTGTTAGAAGGATGGAAAGTTCCAAGAAAACTTGCGATTATGCTCATATTTGTTGCGCTAATTGGGATTGTTGTTACGGTAGTTGAATTAGTCGGTCCATTATTACAAGATCAATTTAAACGTTTAATAGATAATGTACCAGATATGGTAAAGGCAGCGCAGGACGCATTAAATTATTGGCAAAAAAATCAGGAATACATTCCTCAATTTGCAAAGGACATTATTGCCAGTGTAACGACTAAATTACAAACGAACGCTTTATCAACGGGTGCAGTTGTCGCAAAGGTTCTAAGTAACGTATTCGGTTTCCTTTTCTCACTCGTCATTGTTCCGTTCATTTTGTTCTATATGTTAAGTGATCGTGATAAATTCGTGCCGAATGTGACTCGCTTTTTTCCAAAGTCGAAAGAAAAGGAAATTCGTTCTGTTTTACACGATATGGATAAGGCATTGGGCGGTTATATTCAAGGACAATTAATTGTGAGCTCTGTTGTAGGGATTCTCTTATTAATTGGCTATTTAATTATTGGATTGGATTATGCGTTGATTCTTGCATTATTTGGAATGGCGACGAATGTTATCCCGTTTCTCGGTCCATTTATTGCGGCAACACCAGCAGTTATTGTCGCTTTCTTCCAAAATCCGATTATGGCGGTTTACGTTATTATAGTAATGTTTGTTGCCCAACAAATTGAAAGCAATCTCGTTTCACCGCAAGTAATGGGAAAAACGTTGAATGTCCATCCACTAACGATTATATTGCTTATTTTAGTAGGGGGAAATCTTGCAGGGGTATTAGGAATGATTTTGATTATTCCAACATACGCTGTGTTAAAAGTTGTTGTTTTACATATTTATCAATTAATTCGCTTAAGAAAAATAGAAGAATAATAAAGAAAGAGCGGTCCCACTATAAGGGAAACGCTCTTTCTTTTAGTATTAATTTAAGATAATGATTTTTACGGTTTTCCGTCCCCAAGCTTTGGCTTCTTTGCTAGAGGGTTTGAGTACATCAATTCTATGTCCAATGATGGCACTTCCCGTATCGCCCGCGATCGCAACACCATAACCTTCAACCCAAACTTTTTTGCCAAGAGGAATAACTGAAGGATCGACTGCAATTAATTTCATATTAGGATTTTCCTTAATGTTATAACCTGATGCAGTAATATTTCCTTTCGTATCTTCATGGCTATAAGCAGTTGCTGTTACGTATAGCTCTTTCCCTTTTTTGGGCTTGTCATTATTTCTTCTTTGGGGAGTAGGTGTACTCGAACTTGAACTTGAACTTGTTTGTTTAGTAATACTCACTACTCTTTTCTTAGCTGCTTCCTGCTCTTTTTTAATCGTGTTTTGAATAGTAGTTATCTGTGATTGAAGCGACTCATTATTTTTCTTAGATTGTTTTATATCTTTTTCAATTGAAGCATACTTAGATTGAAGATTTGTTATAGAATCCTGTTTTTCTTGTAAACTATTTTCTAGTTTTATCTGAGCAGAAGCTAATGCTTCCTGATCCTTTTTTAAATCCGCTTCTTTTTTGGCAATTTCTTTTTTATCTTTTTCAATTTGATCGAGATCATCTTGTTGTTGTTCCAATATTTGATTATCAGCCTTTAATAAAACGGCTACGGCGCTTACTCGATCAAGAAAGTCACCGATACTTTCAGAATTTAATAATGTATCAATAATGATATTCGTACGATCATTTTCCTGTAAAGCAACGAGTCGTTTTTTAATAACATCCTCTCTTGCCAGTACTTGATCTTCCAATTTCACTATTTCCTCTTTTTTCTTTTCAATCTCTTCATTTGTTTCCTTTATTTTACCTTCTAAACTACTTAACTCTTTTTTATTTGTAGTAATCTCTGATTGTAATGATTGCCATTGTTGCTGTAAAGTAGTCAGTTCCGTGCCTAAGGCTTCTTTTTCCTTTTCCTTTTCTTGGACGGCTTTCTTATTTTGTTGCATTTGTTTTTTAACATTATGCAAGCTTTCTTGACTTGTTTCTGCTTGGGCTTTTATTGTCATTGGAATAAAAATAACGCTCATCATAAGTATGACAATAGCTCGCCTAATTTTTTGCATAATACAACCCCTTTCTGCTGTATATATAGTTATAACATAAAAAGTAGTATAGAAGATTACAAAACTATTAAATCGTTAATCGGATCAAAATTGTCGTAAGTAAAGCTATTTAAAAATAATAGAAAAAATTTTTTACCATAAAGAAGGGATTTTAGAGAATTAAGTCTAATATTAGATTATTATGGGGATTTAGAAGATTGTATAAAATAGATGAAACTAACATAGTTTAGGGAGAAGAAGGTTCCCTATTTCTTAATTTATTGGGGGGGTTCGATTGATAACATTTCGAAATGTTAATAAGCATTATGGGTCATTTCATGTTTTAAAAGATATTAATCTTGAAGTCAATCAAGGTGAAGTAGTGGTTGTCATTGGTCCATCTGGATCAGGGAAAAGCACGATGCTACGCTGCATTAACCGACTGGAAACAATTTCAGACGGCGAGCTCATCGTAAGTGGGATTAAAGTAAATGACAAGCAAACCGATATAAATAAATTACGCCGAAATATAGGGATGGTATTTCAACATTTTAATCTATATCCTCATAAGACTGTTTTACAAAATATCACTTTAGCCCCTATAAAAGTCCTCGGCGAAGATAAGAAAAAGGCTGAAGAAACAGCTATGTATTATTTAGAAAAGGTAGGAATCCCTGATAAAGCAAATTCCTATCCTTCTCAATTATCAGGTGGTCAGCAACAAAGGGTAGCAATTGCTAGAGGATTGGCAATGAAACCACAAGTAATGTTGTTCGATGAGCCAACTTCAGCATTAGATCCGGAAATGATTGGGGAAGTGCTTGAAGTAATGAAATCCTTAGCACAAGAGGGGATGACAATGGTTGTAGTCACACATGAAATGGGATTTGCTAAAGAAGTGGCCAATCGTGTCGTTTTCATGGATGAAGGGCGAATTGTGGAGGAAGGCAAGCCTGCTGACTTTTTTGCCAATCCACAAGCTGAACGAGCTCAGCTCTTTTTAAAACGTGTGTTAAATCATTAAATATATAAGGGGGAAAAGTAAATGAAGAAAATGAAAAAGTGGTTGTTTTTGGGGGTAGTGTTTACATTAATTGCTGCATTAATGGCAGGTTGTGGAAAGTCTTCGTCAGGAGATTCGAGTAAAAGCACACTAGAAAAGATTAAAGATCGTGGGAAATTTGTTGTTGGTGTTAAATATGATACGTATTTATTTGGTTACAAAGATCCTAAAAGTGGTGATGTAACAGGATTCGATATTGATATTGCTAAGGCGCTTGCAAAGAAAATCTTTGGTGATGAAAACAAAATAGAATTAGTTGAAATTACGTCTAAAACTCGTATTCCTAAGCTTAAAAATGGCGACATCGATGCCATCATCGCGACAATGACCATTTCAGAGGAACGCAAAAAAGAGGTAAACTTCTCCGATGTTTATTTTGACGCTGGTCAATCATTGCTTGTGAAAAAGGGAAGCCCAATTAAAAGTGTGGAAGATTTGAAAAAAGGAACAAAAGTTTTAGCTGTTAAAGGTGCTACTTCCGGAGAGAACGTGAAAAAGGTTGCTCCTGATACTGAACTGTTAGAATTTGAAAACTATGCAGAAGCATTCACAGCATTAAAGTCCGGTAAAGGTGATGCCCTTACAACTGACAACTCTATTCTTTATGGTATGGCTGCACAAGACAGCAACTATGAAGTAGTTGGCGGTACTTTTACAGAAGAGCCTTACGGAATTGCTGTTAAAAAGGGTGATAAAGAATTCACTGATTATATCAACAAATTTTTAAAAGAACTTAAAGACAGTGGAGAATACGACAAAATTAAAGAGAAGTGGATTAAAGAATAACTTTTCTTAGGAGGATGGGCTGAGGCTTGTCCTCTTAAAATATTAGCCTTGTTTTAAAAAGGGAGGGAGATTATGCTTGATTTCTCCGTATTAACTAATTATTTTGATTTGTATATGGATGGATTTCTTCAAACGATTAAAGTGAGCCTCATCGGCCTTGTTTGTAGTTTTGTATTAGGGGTAATTGTAGCAATCATGCGTATTGCCCCGTTTAAAATACTAAATTTCTTTGGTGCATGCTTTGTCGAGTTTATTAGAAATATTCCACTAATCGTTATTTTATTTTTCTTTTATCACGGATTGAGTTCAATATTTAATTTTAGTGGATTTGTAGCCGGAACGATTGCCCTTACAATTTATACTGCAGCCTTTATAGCAGAAGCTGTCCGTGCCGGAATTCAATCTGTTGATAAAGGACAAATGGAAGCGGCACGTTCATCGGGCCTTAATTATATCCAAACAATGAGGTACATTATTTTGCCTCAAGCAGTTAAAATTGTCATACCTCCAATAGGTAATCAATTTATAAATCTTGTTAAAAATTCATCCATACTTGGAGTAGCAGCAGGTTTAGAATTAATGTATTTTGGCGACTATATCGCACAAAAAAACTATGCCATTTTTGATACGTATATATTTGTTGGATTATTTTATTTAATATTAACCATCCCGTTAAGTTTATTTGTCAATTATTTAGAAAGAAGATTGGCAAAAAGCTATTAAAAGAGGGGGGATAAATGATGGATTTTGTAGGCGCGTACTCCAGTGGAAACATTAGCTACTTACTTAAAGGTTTTTTAGTTACATTAGAAGTTGCTTTTATATCAATTATTTTAAGTTTTGTTATAGGAAGCCTTCTTGGAATATTTAGATATGCAAAAATACCTGTTTTTTCAAAAATAGTCGCTGTTCTTGTTGAAGCAATACGTAATCTTCCCTTAATATTAATTATCTTTTTTACTTATTTCGCACTGCCTGAAGTAGGAATTAAAATGGGGGTTATGACAGCAGCTATTGCTGCATTAACGATTTTCGAATCGGCAATGATATCTGAAATCGTCCGAAGCGGTTTAAACTCTATTGAAAAAGGACAAATTGAGGCATCAAGGTCTTCCGGATTAAATTACGTACAAACGATGTGGCATATCATTCTTCCACAAGCATTAAAAAGAATGATACCTCCATTAGTTAGTCAATTTATTTCATTGTTAAAAGATACCTCCTTAGCAGTAATTATTGCTTTACCGGAACTTCTTCATAATGCACAAGGTATCTATAGCGGCCCAAAAGGCGGAAATCAAATCATTCCGATTATCATTATGGTAGCCCTAATGTATTTTGTTGTTAATTATGCATTATCACTTCTTTCTCGGGCATTAGAGAAACGTTTAGATACAACTCATAAGAAGGATAAAGGAAGGAATAAATTTCAAGGGAATAATCAAGAGGTATTGCCAAGTAATTTATCATAAAGAGCTGCCCTCGCAGGCAGTTTTTTATATTATCCGTCAATTTTCCCAACAATTAAAAACAAAAATTTAAGGATAAAAAGTATGAGACAAATTATTAGAAACATAAAATTATAAAAAAACATAAATTTTTTTGATAATATAGTATGAAAGTATGAGAAAATAAAGTAATATGTGAGGTGTAAGTTGTTTAAATTCAAGAGCTTGGGAGGAAAGCGATAAGATGGCAGAGTTTGTTAGCGGTTTTTTTCAAAAAAGAAGTGTAAAGCGTTTCATTATATTTGCTTTACTTGCACTTATAATATATTTTTTGAGAAGTATGATGAATTTAATACTGCTAACATTTATTTTTGCGTTTTTAATGGACCGTCTATCAGTATTTGTTTCTAGACGATTACATGTAAATCGCAAATTAACGGTTGTTGTCCTATATGTTGCCAGTGTCGGCCTATTATCGCTCGGTATTAGTAAATATTTACCGGTACTCATCAATGAAATAACCCAACTAATCAAGCAACTGATTGAATTCTATTCCCAGCCGCAAGATAATGTAGTGGTGAACTATATTGTTGAGAAGATAATAGAAAAAAATGAAATAACCAACTTTTTAAAACAAGGATTTACGTTCCTGCTTGGATATTTCACTAATATAGGAAAATTGAGCATAGATGTATTTTTATCTCTCATACTAAGTATATTTTACCTTTTGGAAAAAGAGAGACTCATTGACTTTACAAAGAAATTTAAAACAAGCAAAGTATCTCCGTTTTATGATGAGATTGAGTTTTTTAGCAAAAAATTCGCATTAACTTTTGGTAAGGTAATTGAAGCGCAATTTATTATAGCGATTGTAAATACGGTATTAACAACGATTGCCCTTTCCATTATGGGATTTCCGCAATTGTTTGGCTTAGCAATTATGATTTTCTTCCTAGGATTAATACCGGTAGCAGGAGTAATTATCTCACTAATTCCGCTTTGCTTCATAGCATATAGTATAGGCGGTTTTATTCAAGTATTATATGTAGTGATTATCGTAGTGATTGTTCATGCGGTTGAAGCATATGTATTAAATCCAAAATTAATGTCTTCAAAGACAAACCTTCCAGTATTTTATACATTTATTGTATTAATCTTTTCGGAGCATTTCTTCGGTGTCTGGGGCTTAATATTAGGAATCCCAGTTTTCGTATTCCTTTTAGATGTTCTAGATGTTCAAAATGAAAAGAATAAAAAGATAAAATAGTATAAAGTCGCTTGACATTGGATAAAAAAATTAGTATATTTTTTAAAAAATTATATATAAAAAAACGTTGAAAAGGACTAGTAGAGTGTGTCCGTCTTTTCTAGAGAGGAAACAATTGGTGAAAAGTTTCTAAAGACAGCATTTGAACCTGCCTTGGAGTTCTGTATCGATCTTACTTAAGATACAAGCGGTTTACACGAACCGTTATCAATAATGAAGTGTACAGCAATGCTGTAAATAAGGGTGGTACCACCAGACCTCGGTCCCTTTTAAGGAATCGAGGTCTTTTTGCGTTTAAAAAAATAGAAGGGAAGATGTATTGTGGCAAAGGATAAAAAGTTTGTTGAAGAGATTACCGCAATGGAAGATGATTTTGCACAATGGTATACAGATGTTGTAAAAAAGGCTGATTTAGTTGATTACTCATCAGTAAGAGGGTCAATGATTATCCGCCCATACGGTTTTGCCATTTGGGAAAATATCCGTGACATACTAGACGGAAAAATTAAAGAAACAGGTCATGAAAATATTTACATGCCTTTACTTATTCCTGAAAGTCTATTACAAAAGGAAAAAGATCATATTGAAGGTTTTGCACCTGAAGTTGCTTGGGTCACACATGGGGGTTCAGAAGAATTAGCAGAACGCTTAGTTATCCGTCCAACATCGGAAGTTCTATTTGGTGAACATTATGCGAATATCATACACTCCTATCGTGATCTACCTAAATTATATAATCAATGGGCGAATGTCGTTCGCTGGGAAAAAACAACAAGACCATTCTTACGCTCATTAGAGTTCTTATGGCAAGAAGGGCACACATGTCATGCTACAAGCGAGGATGCCCAGGAAGAAACGGCAAGAATGCTTGATATGTATGCTGAAGTATGTGAAAAATATCTTGCAATACCTGTACTTCGCGGTCGTAAAACGGATAAGGAAAAATTCGCCGGTGCAGTTCATACGTTAACGATTGAAAGCTTAATGCATGACGGAAAAGCATTGCAATCAGGTACCTCCCACTATTTAGGAACCGGCTTTGCCGAAGCATTCGGTATCCAATTTACCGACAAAAATGGTGAACTTCAAACTGTACACCAAACTTCATGGGGAATTACTACAAGAATAATCGGTGCGTTAATTATGGTCCATGGTGACAATCGCGGCCTTGTAGTACCGCCAAAAGTTGCTCCAAAACAAGTGATGATCGTACCGATTGCACAGCATAAAGAGGGCGTCCTTGATAAAGCATATGAGCTAAGAGATCAATTGAAGAAAGTTGCAAGAGTCGATATCGATGCAAGCGACAAAATGCCTGGCTGGAAGTTCAATGAATCTGAAATGAAGGGAATCCCAGTTCGTCTAGAAGTGGGTCCTAAAGACATCGAAAAAGGTCAAGTCGTCCTAGTTCGCCGTGATACAGGTGAAAAAATCTTCGTTCCAATGGCTGAACTCGAAACGAAGGTTGTAGAACTTCTTGAAGATATTCAAAACAATCTATTTGAAAAAGCAAAGGCACACCGTGAAGAAAAAACAAGTATTGCACGCAATATGGACGAATTCAAACAAGTACTTGTTGAAAATCCAGGCTTTATTAAAGCAATGTGGTGCGGCGATGTAGCTTGTGAAAACTTCATTAAAGATGAAACATCCGCAACATCCCGTTGCATTCCTTTTGAAGGTGAACCAGTTTCTGATACATGTGTCTGCTGCGGCGGCGAAGCGAAACACTTAGTCTACTGGGCAAAAGCATATTAATTTTATAAAAAATACAGATGAATGGGTCATCTGTATTTTTTTGTTTGTTTAGAAAACTATAAAATTCTAGACATGTGGATAACTGTTCGATAAAATGTTCGTATTAATAGTAGGAGTATCGGTATGAGTAAGCAAGTCGCAGAGGTATTTCAATATCATTATCAAAAGAGAAGCAAAAAACGAAATTTGACCGTTAGGGTTATTACCGTTATTCATTACATTAGGTTATGTAAATTATTTTGTGTAAATGATTTTGTTACCATATTTTTGACTATACTAAAATATATGTTCTTACCTGCTAGGGGGATAGGGCAATGCTGGGGAGCAACCCGAGCACCTAGTAGGGTTCTGCACAAAAGGAGATGGGGTTTCCCCATCTTTTTCTCCTT
>NZ_NAZB01000027.1:0-4851 GCF_003055045.1 Heyndrickxia sporothermodurans | reverse complement strand
CTATTTCTTACGATTAGTCAAGTGTATTTCAGTTAATTCATTTATGTTTTTTGTTTAGCTGTATTTGGGAGGGGTACCCCTTCCAAATACAGCTAAATTTTTCCCATGACGAAAAAACCTCACGATATTCTTTTTTTCGAAAGGTCAGTGTGCTATAGTGAATATAAACTTTGCTACGATTTCTGAGCTGGTAGTGCGGAATCATAATCGTAAAGTATGCCGTGTGTCAGTAACTGAAACGTCACTTTCAAAAACTTATTGATACACGCCACAATCGCGACCTTATGAGGCTTTCTCTGAGGTTGCGTTTTTAATTTGTAATAATAGTCTACTAAATGATTGGGTTTTCCTTTTGCCATAATCATTGTACACATCATAAAAAATAAAATCTTCCGTAGCTTCTTATTTCCTCGTTTATTAATTCGATCTCGGTATTGTGTATTGCCAGATTGATAGCGCATAATATCGATTCCAACGTATGCGTTCAGTTGTTTCGCATTTTTAAATCGGCGAATATCACCTAGTTCGCCAATAAGTCTGCAAGCTGTTGTATCACCAATTCCCGGAAAAGAGCGTAATACGGTATATTCCTTTCTTCCTTCAGACATCACAACCATTTGTTTCACAAGCTGGTCTTTCTTTTCCATTAAATCTGCAATACGTCGGGCGTAATCGCCTACTTGATTACAGCGAATATCCGTTGGTTCAATGGCAGGATATGAATTTTTCGCAGCTTCTAATAACACGATGGCTTTTTTCTCTGCACGTTCTAGTGAAAGTCTTTTACGTGTATTGCTTTTCAAACGATTTTTAATAATTGTCTTTGAATGAGCTAATAATAGTGCTGGATGTGGATACAGTTGCACAAAATTTAGAAATAGCGCTGAACTCGGTGTAATAAGTCGTTCCAACTCTGGAAATGAAATATGTAAAATGGCATGCATACGATTGCGTAAAAGAATAAGTTCTTCTTCAATTTCGTCATAATAACGAGTAATTGCCCGCATCTGTTCATAATAATCATTCTGCACATACGTCGTTTCACGTTCCAATTTAAAGTGGGTTTTCGCTAACTCATGGGCATCGCTAATATCAGTTTTGTGTCGACGCATTGAAGCCATTTGTAGGTTCGCTTCAAGCGGGTTCATGCGATAGTATGTATGTCCGTGATCCCGTAGAAACTTTTCAACGGATTTTGAATAGACACCCGTCGCCTCAAATACGATTTCAGGGGCTTGCCCATCAATAGCTGTTATTTCCTTAATACGTAGGTGTAGCTGCTCAAAATCAATGCGTGTATGATACAATTCCCCTTCAAATTCACATTGTCCATAACCATCATAAATGGCAATGGTACTTTTCCCTTTACTTACATCAAGAGCGATAACATGTTTCATATAAATATTCTCCTTTTATAACCAATCATAGAAGTCTTCACAGTGCCTTATCGATTCCATTTTCTTATACACGATCTCTAGGACCCAACATACTAAACTGATTCAAACAAGGGTGTGAAGTTGGCCTGTTTAAGATACGGACTCTTACATGGTCCCATAGACGGATCGACCTTTCTTCACTTCTACTATAAAAAAATAGTAGCACAAACCATGGCCTTGGTTTGTGCTACTAATGTTAGTATGTTTAAGGTGTTTTCAGTGCTATTTTCTTAATTAAGGGGAATTTTTCCGCTTATTTATCAAACTCGATTTTAGCGTCACAAAAGCTTGGGGAAATTCCCAAGCCTTTGTGTACAATGCTACGACATCTTTACTTGTCGGACCAAAGCGCTTGAGCATTTTTTATCCACCTTGATTTGCGCCACCTGTACCTTGTTGAGCTCCACCTCCGCCGCCACTAGTTTGCCCTCCTTGTTTTTGGGCATTTTGGTTATTGCTTATTTCTTGAGCGGCCTTCATTAGAGTGTCTTGAATTTTTGCCTTAAAGATGGGGCTATCAAAAGTTTCGACGATAATGGTTTGAATATGTTTTCTGAAATCCTTACTTTTAAGTAAATCCTGCATTTCCTTTTGATATTCCGGATCCTTTAATATGTCAAGCATCATACTTTGATAATCAGGATCTTTCATTAATCTTTTTAATAAAGCTTCATTTTCTTTCTTCATTCCTGTTGCATATGCTTTGGCAAATTCGGGATCTTTAAAAGCATTCTTCCAAAATTCAGTACTTTTGTTCGATACAAGTGTTTTTTGAATCGTTTCAGAGACGGTTGCTTGGTCCATAATAAGTTCTTGCTTCATTTTCTTATCTGTCATAATATCCTGAATGGCCTTTTTTCCTTCGTCTGTTTTTAGAATATCAACGATCATTTTCTTCGTTTGGTCATAATCCATTTTTTCAGTACTTGGATTACTTGAACAAGCTGAAAGGAAAATGCTAAATAGGAGCAACACAACTATTTTTTTCATTTGAATAGCTCACCCCTATACGGATGTGTTTTATAGGGTTAATATGCTGTATTTGTGAAAGTTTTATGCACCAATAGTGTAATTTCTAGATTTTTCATACTGTGCTTGGTAAAATCAGAAAAGATGAGTTTTTATGTATAATTTATGAAACGATGGAGGATATCATATTGACAAGCCGAAATTGGGTTCGATTATTTTTTACAACTTTATTAATAGGTGGTATTACAACAGGTGTATTGGGTTTTATTATTCGTTGGGGTGAATTTCAATCCTATTTTTTAGATTTTAAAATTGGTCCTATACTATCTACATTTATTTGGCTTATAGGTGTTGGGTTAATATTTAGTGTGATTAGCCAAGTCGGCTACTTTGCTTATTTAACCATCCACCAATTTGGTTTAGGGATATTTCGTTCTACAAGATTATGGAATGGAGTTCAATTGGTATTAACAATTTTTGCTTTATTTGATTTAACTTATTTCCGTTTTGAAAAGTTTGCTAAGCCAAATGAAAGTCTTACCCCTTACATAGCACTAGCTATATTTATTTTAATAGCGGGATTAATCGTTGCCTATTTTAAATCGCGGCAAGGGAAGAAAAGCACATTCATACCCGCTTTGTTTTTTATGGTAGTTGTAACAATATTAGAATGGATTCCGGTATTGAGGGTAAATGAAAAGAGCTGGGTCTATTTAATGCTGTTCCCTCTTGTCATCTGTAATGCGTATCAAATATTAATACTACCAAAATATTTGAAGCGGTCGGAAGAAGAAAGAGCTAAATTACAAGCTAAAAAGGGAAATCAAGTACCAACTATTAATAAAAAGAAAAAATAAATGGCGAAAAACACTCCAAATAGGAGTGTTTTTAAGTTGTGTATGAAATTATTTTATTAAAGTGGTCTTAACCTTTCCGTTTGCAATCATGTCGGAAACATTTGTAAAGGAGCCTCTACTTTTTAATTTAGAAATAATTGAAGGTAATGCGCTTTTCGTTTGCTTAGCTGCATCAGAGGCATGCAATAATATGATATCTCCATTTTTAGCTTTATCAATATTATTAATAATCTGCTTAACCCCAGGATTTGTCCAATCCTCTGAATTGACACTCCAATGAACAACGGTTAATCCAAGATCTTCTGCAATTTTTAAAGTTTTTTTATCAAAATGGCCGGTTGGAGCTCGAAGTAATTTAACGTTTTTGACATTCAGCTTTTTAAAAACTTCTTGTGCTTTTACTATATCTTTTCTTATTTGTTCAGACTCTAAATCTGTATAGTCTTCGTATGCATACCCTAGGTTCCCAATTTCATATCCGCTTTTAACGATCTTTTCGACAATATCTGGATGGCGTTCAGCCCATGAACCGGACAAAAAGAAAGTTGCTGATTTTACTTCATTCTTTACTAAAGTATCTATAATCGGTTCTGCCTTTTGATCTCCCCATCCAATATTAAACGTTAGCGCAATTCCTTTTTCTCCTTTGTATATTGCTTTTGGCCCTTCTTTCGTTGAAAAAACTGCAACTTGAGCAGTCGTTTGGGAATAGATAAAAAGTGCCGTAAATAGCGAAAGTACCATAATAAACAAAAAGTGTTTTAGTTTCTTTCCACTTAAAATCATAAAAAAATTCATTGTAATCCCCCTTACAACGGCAATAAAAAATTAATAGTAATAGACAAGTCCTTATTTCATTGTATGCTCGACTACAAAATTTATATGTCAAAAATTTTCTCGTAATATTTTCTGTTTTATTGGAAAAAACTAGATTTACTGCAGTCATCCACCTTCTAGAAGGTGACCTCAGCAATCATTTGTTCTTAATCTTATGTAAAAGGGTGAATCAATTGTTAGGAATTTTAATTCATGAAAAGGAAAGGCTAGAAATTCAATATCTTTTAAAAAGGGAAATGGATGAGATATTATATGATTTACAGGATTCAAGGATTGATCAAGTAGTTAAAAGAGCAATGAAAGAACGATATCAAATATTGTTTTCACTATTAACTCGTGTGGCTCCACACAATGAATGTGTGAATTACATTATATCTTCCAAAAAGAAAGAAGGGATTTAGAAAAGAACTTAGGGAGAGTGAGAAAAAAGGGTTGACTTTATTCTCTGTAATTGATATATTAATACATGTCGCTGCGAGAGATTGAAAAAACAGTCGACAAAATGGTTTTGAAAATAGTATAATATAAAAGTTGTTTCAAAAATTGATCTTTGAAAACTGAACAAAACGAAACGTCAATTAATTTATTTTTTAACTAGAGCTAGTCGTATTCTAACGAATTCGATATATCAAACATCTTTTTGGAGAGTTTGATCCTGGCTCAGGACGAACGCTGGCGGCGTGCCTAATACATGCAAGTCGAGCGAACTTGATGGGAGCTTGCTCCTTGATAGTTAGCGGCGGACGGGTGAG
>NZ_NAZB01000026.1:0-48813 GCF_003055045.1 Heyndrickxia sporothermodurans | reverse complement strand
ATAAATAGTATATTTTGAAAACAATTTACTTTGAAGCTAAATAATACTGAAAACCAAATTTTTGTAGTAAAAGTTATATGGTATTAACCACTGACGGTGCAATGATTGAAAGAATAAAAAAGGATTTTTGAAAACCAAAGAAAAAGAAAGAATAAGCCCCTAATCCCCACTAAATCAAAGATTTTGAAGGGGAATGCGGCGCTTCTTTTTGTTCAAACGTTATTTTAGAGCCTTCTTGCAAAATAAAAAAATAAAATTTTCAGAAATGCATAGAAAATTCAACCAATATATTTTATAATCATTTTTATATTATTTATCAAATGTTAGAAGAATATGAATTATAAATTAACATTTGAAAAATAATATCCATTTATTGATTTCATATTGTATGAAAATAATTGGATATTGCTTTCTTTTCACCAATTCTGTTTAGAAGTTTTTATCCGAATATTTTAAACCATTCATCAAAGGAGAAGATTACATGACGATTAATGAACCAGTATTTGCAGCAATGTTAATTCTCGCGTTAGTAGCTGTCGGTGAAATTATTTCTGTGGTAACTCGCGCAAGAGTACCTATGTTGCTCGTTGCTATTCTTGGATTTCTCGTACTTGTTTGGACAGGAATTTTCCCAAAAAATATTGTTGATACCTCATCCTTCAATGGTATTGGTACGTTATTAACAGGGCCATTAGTAGTCCATTTAGGGACGCTCATCCCATTATCTATGATGTCTAAACAATACAAAGCAGTCATAATATCCCTAGGGGGAGCGTTAATTGCCTTAGTACTTGTCCTTCCCATTATCACTTTACTGTTCGGTTATGAAACAGCAGTGGCCGGAATGGGCCCGATTGTTGGAGGAATTGTTGCTTTTCTCGTTACTTCCACGGAATTAAAAGAGCTAGGTTTCGAAAGTTTAGTAGCAATCCCCGCCTTAGTTTTAGCGATACATAAACTATTTGGTATGCCGGTTGCTTCTATTTTCCTTCGAAAATATGCTCTAATTTTACGCGATAAAACGGACCTTCTTGAGCGACACAAACAAACTGCTGCCACGTTAGAAACAACGATGAACCATTCAACCGCTTTAACGAAGAAAAAAAAGAAATACGAATTTAATACGGCCAATGTTCTACTATTTAAACTGTTTCTAGGAGCCTCTATTGCCACAGTTATTGGAAACGTAACGGGTGTGAGCTCAACTATTTGGTGTCTAGTCATCGGTGTCATAGGAGCAAGAGTAAAATTTTATGATGAAAATATTATGGATAAGGCAAAAGCTTCAAGTATAGCCATCTTAGGTACAATCTTTATCGTCATCGCTTCGATGAGTACCGTTAGTCTAAAAGAATTTTTACATTTCATCCCACAAATTCTAGCCATTATTGTGATTGGACAAATTGGCATTGTCTTAGGTGGATATCTATTTTCAAAACTAACAAAATGGCATCCTTACAAAGGGATGTCCCTAGCGTTAACGGCCATGTTTGGCTTTCCAGCAGACTATATTCTTTGTCAGGAAGTAAGTAGAAGTGTCGGACGAACTGAGGAAGAACAACAAATCTTGCTTAATGAACTATCACCACCTATGCTTATTGCAGGCTTTACAACTGTCACCGTCGCATCAGTTATTATCGCCAGCATTCTTGTAAAAACATTATAAAGAAAGAGGGGCTTTATCCCTCTTTTTTATTTTAGGCGGAAATTAGATGGATCTAATTTTGTCTACATGGAAATTTATGACGTCGCTGATTGTTTCATTTGCAGTTATGTTTGTTGGGATTCTTTATCTTGGAGCTCCTTCAACGATTGTTCTAATCTTTCCCGGTGTATCGGTGATTATTTTATCTGTTGTATGGGGAGTACGATGGAAAAAGATTGAAGATGATTTATTACATAATTTAAAGGCTATGCTTCAACCGATTCTCATCCTTTAGCAGTTGGCATGTTAATAGATACACGGATGATATCTGGAAACGATTCCTTTAATTGTTTAGTATGGGCTTTTAAGATTATCCCTATGTATTTTCTCATTCTTACAGCAGTTTATTTGTTCCATTATGTCGATAATTTTATATCCCACTACGTTCAGATAAAACAATATTAATGCTAAAGTTATCTCGCAAAATATGCTTGCTTTATATCCCACTACGTTCAGATAAAACTCAACAGGATATAATACACCTGAAGAACATTTTTATCTTTATATCCCACTACGTTCAGATAAAACATAAGTGTCTTTTTATATTAAATTAAAAATTATTAGGCTTTATATCCCACTACGTTCAGATAAAACAGAAACGCTCAATTGGTTATTAGAACAAGCTGAAACTTTATATCCCACTACGTTCAGATAAAACTGAACACCCTGCATTTATCAAAAAGAACAAAGGCGGACTTTATATCCCACTACGTTCAGATAAAACCAGGCACTAAGTGCCCATCTTTCTTGCGTGTACGTGAACTTTATATCCCACTACGTTCAGATAAAACCGTAAGGCAGGAAAGAGCAAGCGTATTCACATTAAGCTTTATATCCCACTACGTTCAGATAAAACTTAAAAATATCGATTTTTCAAGAGATAATAAACTTCTTTATATCCCACTACGTTCAGATAAAACTGGTTTTGGTTGCTTTGGCGCTTCAACTGGTTTGGACTTTATATCCCACTACGTTCAGATAAAACTTAAATGTTGTTGATCTTTTGCCTCCTCCCATATCCACTTTATATCCCACTACGTTCAGATAAAACTTTTCACCTACCCATGCTGTTTGCGCATGAGGTAACTTTATATCCCACTACGTTCAGATAAAACAAAGAAGGATTGGTACTATTCTCTGATTGGCACTTCTTTATATCCCACTACGTTCAGATAAAACTCAGTTGGTACCCACTTGCCATCAACTTTTTGACTCTTCTTTATATCCCACTACGTTCAGATAAAACTTAGCTGCTTGTGGTGATAGCGATAATGTAAGTACAACTTTATATCCCACTACGTTCAGATAAAACTGTTATTGAAATAGAACTTATCGAAGAATCGCCGGCTTTATATCCCACTACGTTCAGATAAAACCTTCGCTCATTCGCTTCATGCCGTTATCATAAGCATCTTTATATCCCACTACGTTCAGATAAAACTCGGAAAGTTTGATTCCTTTCATACGGTGGTTAACTTTATATCCCACTACGTTCAGATAAAACTTGCCGAATGCTTGAAAGGAAACGAAATCCCTAATCTTTATATCCCACTACGTTCAGATAAAACCCCTTACCAACAGACATCCTAAAAACCCAATAATAATCAGTATTAGAGACGACTTTATAAAACTACCTTTATTACAAATTTTGCAGTCAGCCCTCAATCATAAAATTTTAAAATTGGTAATATGTATTAATATACTATATATATCAAGGTTTGAGCTACTTTTTAAGCAAAATAGCTTTACTGCAAATTTATTGAAAGTGGATGGTCTTCCCTTCTAGTTATAAAAATAATTCGTCAAATCCTTTTTCTTGTCCCAATATTTTCTTTTGAATGTGATAAGGATTTTCCACTTGATATAAATAAACTGAGTCTTCCTCTGGATTCGTTATTTTTTGAATTTCATTCAAACATTTCATTAAATTTCCTTTTGTGATTTCCCCTTCAAAGACTGAATTCTGTGTCCATCTTAAATAAGCTCTTAATTTTTTGCAAACTTTACTAACTCTTTTTTCTCCCACGTCATAAGTAATAATTACAAACATGTTACCACCACGCTTTCAATGGTTTATATTTTTCATCCCCGATAAAATGCTTCATGAGCTTATAACACTCCAGTCGGATAAAATAACGATAAGAAACTTTTCGATTTAGGGAACGATGTTTAACAGTTGTTGACAATTTTCTTTCCCATTCAGAGATAAACTTTTTCTTTCCTTCTTCACCTAGATGGACAATACCATCCGTTTTTTTAAAGTCCTCAATTTTAATCATTCGATTATTTATTAGTGAGAATATCACCGGATCAACTAGCAAAGGTTTGAAAATTTCCGCAATATCTAAAGAAAGAGAAAATCTTCGGCTGGATGGTTCATGTAAAAAACTTATGGATGGATCTAATTGAGTTTTATAGATTTCAGATAATACAGCTGAATACATCAAGCTATTACCAAAAGAAATTAACGCATTTAATTCATCTAAAGGCGGGCGCTTGCTACGATTTTCAAAATAATATTCACTGCGGATTATTTCATTAAAAGATTTGTAGTAAACTTTGCGGATTTCCCCCTCAATCCCCATCAAACTTTGTACATTCTTCGATTCCTCAATTAAAGGAACAAAAGACATAATTGTGTCAAAATAGTGGTTAGTCTTCTCTTTATGTCTACGTAAATTTCTTAACATATGGAACGACGCTCCTTTAATAAAAGACTGCGCCAAATAGATTCTTTGATGGATATCCAAGTAATGGGCACTTTGATAAACCTTAACAACACCGGAAATCTTCTTTGCCCTTGGATAAAACGAACCAGAATAATACCCATAATAATTATAAAAATGTAAGACTATTTCATACTTTGCAGCAAAGTTTAGGAACATTGAATTCATATCAATTTGACCGAATACATGAAGGCTATCCATTTGTTCTACCGGTAAATACGTGATATTTTCTTCTTTATCAATAAAACAGATTGTATTATTTTTTCTTTTCAATCTTCCATTAGAAAAAATATATTGCTCCTTTTGCATTAATCCTCACCTCCAGCAATATAACAAAAATCATAATATGCACATTTATGACAATAAGGTAGGGTGGGAATTTTTGGTGGACTAGGCCTTGCTAAAATATTATTGATTTCACTTATACTGTTCTCAACATACTTTCGATTTTCATCGCATAATTCAATCTCTTCAATTCTTTTTTCCTTTGGATATTGAATTCTTCCTTTTTTCTTCACTCCTTTTTGGTCTAATTGGTATAAATAAAAAAGCATCTGCAACCTATCCGCTTTTTCCATTTTGCTAGAAATTTTAATTTCACTAATATAATCCCCATCAATCATATCTATTTTTGATCGCTCTATATCTATCTCTCTTTTTCTTTTTTGAGGGTATGATCTTTCGTGCAGTATTTTTCCCTCGAGCACTCGATCGTTATTCGATTCCATCGTTAATCCATTCGAATATAACCATAACTTTCTCTTACAAACTTCCAAATAATTCATTTGTAAACCGGTTATTTCCATTTTTCCATCTCCCATTCTTTTTACCTATTAGGATTTCCGAAAGAGATGTCTTTTATCCTATAAATTTATATACAAAATTCGAGAATCAATGTAGAAATTTGTAGGATGATTAATTCCTCATTTACAAAAAAAAAAGACCACACATTATCGTGTCGATCTTTCTATTATTTTCATTATTACTCTACTTTTTAAACTAACCCAATCTGTTCACTATATTCTCGGTCAATATAATACAAACCTTTAATCAAAGGAAAATCGGATAGCAATCCTCTATTTTTCTTACTATATAAATTCACTGGTACAGTAAACTGTTCAATAATATAGCGAGCTTTTCGCTTTTCCGTTTTTGTAGAAGCTTGTTGCCACTTTATAAATGCATCTTTAATATCCGCACAATCTTTATATCGAATAGGTATAGCTTGAACCTGTTGTATATCACGCAGCAAATCTTGTGCCTTACTTTTCCTAATCTCATATAAAGGCCTATCCCTTAATTGTTTTAATGTATCATCAAATTCCTTTTTAAATTTAGTTCCACTTAAAGACTCCTCATTATATAGTTCATATATCATCATTTGCTTCGTTGACTCTAGTATTACACCTTCCCCCTGTTGGTTTAGTATGGTACAACTTCTACTATAAATTTCATCATAATAAACATTGCCAATCCCACTGACATCTTTCATACAAACTAAAATATTCGGTTCGCTTATTGACTTCTTTCCTTTGCGATTACAACGGCCATAACGTTGAAACTGACTATCTAAAGAAGACATTTCTGTGATTAAAAAGTCAAAATCAATATCTAAACTAGCCTCAACGATTTGCGTTGTTATCCAAATTCCAGGTGTATTATGATTTTCTGCAAATAATAATAGATTATCTTCTAATTTATTGCGATCCTTTTTCGTAAATTTGGAATGCAGTAAACATACATTTTTATTTTTTTCAAAAATAGATTGATATACTTCTCGAGCTCGTTTAATCGTATTACAAATTATAATTACTTTTCGAACCTCCCCTTCCTTCACTGCTTTGTCTATGATAGTTGAATCGATAATAGATAAATCTTCAATTTTTATATTATGTCTTTTCTTCGAATCATCAATAAAGCTTTTATAAGCAATTGGGGTTCTAGGATCTTTCATTTCTCTTTGGAGAGCTTTAAAATAAAAATCCGGAAGAGTGGCGGTCATTATCATAAATGATCCACCGAATTGATCAATTATAACCATTGCTCTAATCAACATAGCAGCAATTCTCGGATTATAAGCTTGCAACTCATCCACAATAACTTTAGCTGTTGCCACTGTTGCTATTTCCTTTTCAAAACCTAAATAATAGAAAGGAAATTTTAAAATCTGATCTATAGTTGTTATAATTAACTTATTAGCAAATTCTTTGGATTGGGAATGTACTTTTTCTAACACCTGATCATTTGCTTCTTCTTGATCATATAAATAATCTAGACTTGTTGAATGTAAAAGACCTGTTGCCATTTCTCCATACTCTTCATTTCGTTTTGAAATAGCAATCTTTGTCGAATCAACGATTCGTTGATACATAGAATTAATACTCACGCGTAATGGTAAAGTAAAAAATCCTTTCCGATTCCCTAGCCAAAGCAGTCCTGCTTCCGTTTTTCCCATTCCTGTCTGTGCAATGACAACTACATGTTCCTTTTGATGGTCCTTTGTAAACTTTTGAAGTTCGTTAATTCCTAATGGAAAGGTCTTTTGAATAAAACTCTGAACGTATACACCGATATCCATCTCATTAGCCAATTCAATTGGAACATGTGCTGAAGCCGCATGATCAAGACGATGTAATAATCCTTTTAATAGTACGTACCGTTTAAATAATATTCCATCAATAGGCAAAATTCGTTTTTGATGTTTAATAAAATATAATTTACTTAAACGTATTTTTTCATCTATTACAATATGTAACTCTTTTTTTATTACATCCCTATAAGGTAAAATATTCAATTTGTAGTTTTTTTCAATTTCAGAAAATTTAGGTTCGCTTCCCCTTTCATGATGAAAAGCAATCACTTGCGATAAAAGCCTCCCTTCTTCTCCTGAAATTGCAAAATCTTGAAAAGGAATGGCTATAACGGATAAGAAATTATGTTCCACTTGGTAATTTGCTTTAGCCTCTAGTAATGGCTTGTTCAATTTTTTTCGTATTTTATTTTGAAACACGATATCCGTTTTTCCAACATCATGGTACTCAACAGCTATTTTTAATATTTCCCAATCTCTTTCACTCAATGGTAGGACATGCTTATACAATGATTTTAATGTCTCGTATCGAATGAGCAATTGGTCCGTATGTTCTTTTATTGTTTCAACTGGATCTGATTTAGCATAATAAATCATTTAAAAACCTCTCTTTCAATTAAAAAGAAAAAGGAGAAGACTAGACAATATCCTTCTCCATTTCATTCGGAAACAAAACACAATCTCCATATTCATCTATCAAAACATTATCGAATTCATCGATAGGTGAACCCGCTTCTACGTATCCGACTTTTATCCGATTCCAAGCACGAACACCATTTACTATTCGGTAAGTCCAATTTAATTGATAAGGAAAATAAGTCATTTCTCCAAGCATACTTTGCGGAACATATGCATTATATGCTAGTACAGGTTCATCTTTACATTCTTTAATTTCAACTAATTGACATTGTTCAATTTGAACAAGATCTTCCCAACGTCCTAAACTCAAATGTGAACTTAATGATTGTATTTTTTGATAGAGTTGTTCCAAAACCTCCTTATCTGCTTGTATATGAATAATTAGATTTACATCATAAAGCATATGTGTATACATTGGCATCGTTGTAATATTCTCTTGTTTTTGCTGTATCCCTAATCCATCCATCGTAATTGCTAGCTCAGTCATTTTATCTTTTTTATAAAAATAATGAGTTTGATAATCTGTTACTAATGTGTCATATTTTCCTTGTATACTAATTTTCATTGGAATAAACGAATTAGCCTTAAGTAATGCATGAAGCATTCCCTTTACTGTTGAATACGGAGGTAAAGGATATGTTTCGGAAACCTTGAAAGCAAAGGGCTTCTTATAACATGCAGTTTGTTGATATAACTGAAGCCTTAACACTTTTGTCATTACATCGTCACTCCAAAATAGGAAGAAATTTGTTCTTTTAATTTTTCAAAAAACTGTTCTACTGTTCCAGTTTTGACAGGCAATGAATTTATTTCCTCTTCGTTATGAAACATTCCTGATACATAACCAATCGCCGTATCTTCATTTATTTTATTTCCCAAAAAGGTTGTCTCCAGTACATCTTTTAAAGCATGTACAGAAAGATTCCATGTTTTTAAATTTTGTTCGATATTTACACGTCCTAAGAAAAATGGATTAGCGATAGAATAAACGCCACCGATAACAAATAATGGAGCTAAGCTTTCTTGTCGCCCACGTATATTTCTATTTAATAATTTGATGACGTCCAACAATTGATGGAGTCTATTCACCTTTTCATGTGTAGATAGTTCTAAATCCTGATCCACTCCTATACGAGTTAAATCAATTGTTACCGTATAAGCGTACAAACTCTCATGTTGTTCAATATTTGCTAAATTTGCTGTTTCGCCAATTCTTTCTGCAAGACCCATATTATTTAGAAATTCCATATCACTTCGATATGGTTCTAAAGAAATCGCATGTGATAATCGGACGACTGCAGCCCTTTTAATCGATTGTTTTCCTGTTTTTAAGTAGCCAAATAAATCCATTTCAACTGAGTCTTCAATAGTTACATCATCTTTAAATTGGAGCGTGCCTTTCGACTTATCAATTGTATTCAAATTCCACTCAAACCACTCATTTCCTAGGCGAACAATATCATAACGGAGACTTTGACGTGAAGCAAACGATAATACATCCCCATTTCCTCTATGTATTTTTTTTAACTCTGAAATATTCGCAATTCCTTCCCCATAGTTCAATGAATTCGCCTTAAAAATAATCGTAAATGTTAATCCCTTGCCCATTCTTTTATTCCCCCTCTGTTTTTTCTTTATTATTTCCTTGTTCTTCGCCAAGAAGACCGGCAATGAAGGCGCTTGAAATGGTTGTAAAATCTAACCCTTTTTCTTGATAGGATTCTATAAAAGTAGTCGGTATAGCAAGATTCGCAGTTAGATGAACACGAAATAAAGTATCCATAAAAGAATCCCTATCCCCTGCCTTTGATGCGTTTATTAACCGATAAGCAATACTTTCGACTTTTTTTCGTCCCGATGCTTTATAAGGACCACTTATGTCGGACCTAGACTGCGATAACTTATTTCTAAGCTCCGCCCCTCTGGAGTAAATAAACCAAATTTTTTTATCTTGACTTCCCACCTGTCCTTCACCCTTTCTAGCTTCAATAATTCTCCAGCGTTCTCTCGTCGCAATATATGCACCTATGGCATGATTCCCATTTAAAACAGCAATTCGTAGATAAGAACTAATCAATTCTTTCGGATCTAGCCCTTTTAATACCGTTCGTAAAAACTCTTCTCTGCTATCAAGTTGTCGCAACATTTTTAAAGAGTTCCCATAAATTCTTAAATAGTTAATTAAATATTCCGGCATTTGATAGTAATCCAGTAATGTTTTTTTAGTTTGATATTCGGAATAAAACTCAACAAAGGTGAAGCCTTGACTTCTCTTACTTGCTGTATATTGTGATTCACTTAATAAGCCAATGATCGCTTCTCCAAACGTACTTCCTTCATTTCTTAGCGTTTGATACGTATTATTGTCCTTTACTATTTCAGCAAATGGCTTCATTGAAAAAATTACGCTAAAATATCGATAATTTTTTGATACTGTTTCGTTCCCAACTTTCCTATTATAGGTGGTAAATCCAATAGGCGTAAGAAAAAATAGCAATCTTGCAACAGCACTTATCGGGATTGGCTGCTTCTTGTTAAAATTCCAATTAAAATTTACCGCCTTATCCTTTGATAAACCTAAAGGGGAAAAAACCATTTCTTCAAACGACTGGGTTGCTAAAAGTTCAGTTATAAATGAGCATCCTAAAGTATCCTTTTTTAAAAAATTCACTATTTCTTCAAATGTTTTTAATTTCTTTATTTTCGTTAACCAATCCTTAAATGGCTTATATTCTTTGTGTTCGTCGAGGAACTGTTCAATCTCCTCTTTTGATGAGGCAGAATGAAGAACTTGATGAAAAAGCATTTCCTTTTTGGCTGGTTCAACAAAATCCTTGTTCATTTTCTCAATATGTTCTTTAGTAGTTTTTGAATTAAAAGATGGCTGTAAAAATGAAGGTTGACCAAATATTGGACCTAGAATTATCGTTTTAGTATAATTTAATGTTAGTTTTTCGTTAATAAAATCTGTAGACATAATTCGTTTATAGGCAGAAAATGACTCATAGACAATATTCACATCATTTTCAGACTTAACATTCCTTAATGCCTCAATAACCTTTTTTAGTTCCATACATTCTTTTGTTGTCGGAAAATATTTTTCTACTTTCTTTAATTGCTCGGTCATCGTTTTTCTTAATTCACTAGCGTATTCTTTGACCTTATCATTGTTTGTATTTAAGCGGTTGATGTACCATTCCATCCGTTTGACATCCCTATCAACTACACTATATTTCCTCAATAAGTAGTCAAAATATTTATCAGCCAATGTATCTAAGTGGTCAGTCCTTAATTGTATCCCCGTAGAAGTTATACTATTTGGATCGTCTTCATAAAGGCGGGAAAATCCAATTAATCCTGCCATAAAACTCCATTCATCCGTTGCAATCTGAAGTGGTTCCGCCACTTTATTCCACCTCCTCTTTTACCAAATCTAGCAGGCCAAATGATTGTGCATTTCTTTTTCCAATCCCTAACAAATAAATCAACTGAAGATCCTCGGGATGCCCTTCTATTTTTAATAAGCCTCTATAGGCTGTGTAATAAAGAAAAGGTGAGTGACCAGAAGATTTTCTATAGGTAGAATTCGTTTCTTTAATGACTGTTTTTTTCATTGAAACTGGTGTAATTCTTAGTAGCTGATAAAGTTCACGTTTAGCAAATTTACGTGCTTTTAATGCGGCATAATAGTTTATTTCCTTTTCATAGTTTTCATCAATTGGATGTAGTGGTTTTCCCGATCTATCTTCCACTAAAATTGGTGACCGAGTAGAAAATAAAACACTGCTTGTCCTGATCTTATCCTCTTTCACCAATTCCATATCCGTTCGAATCCATGTTTCACCAGATGTTTGGTAGATAGCAAGTTGTTGAAGTCCATTAAATAGATGAATCATACATTCGTTAGAGGCACTTATCGTGATGGTTAATTCAGACAGGTTAATTTTATTTTCACAATAGTTAAAATCTTTTAAATACACAGCGGTAGTAAACGGTTTCATTTCTTTCCTATTTATTTCGAACAGACACGTATAATAAGCTACATCACTGCGGCGAATAGCTTCTTTCAATAAACTCAATACAGTCATCCTATATCCAATCGAAATACTATTTACTTTATAAGAAACTTTTAATCTCATTTTTTCACCTCCTAAATGAATTCCTTGAACAAGTTCAAAAGAATAGTTAGCGTTAATTAGTACTATTATACTACATTTACCTATTTTTTCTACAATTATTTATAATATGTTAGTGTCTACTTCAATAAAAAATCGGGCTATTACAGTAGCCTCTACATCCAAAAGCTAACCACATATTTTTATCAATCTATTAGGTTTGCAACTTTAAAAATCAAAAAAGGAAGTACATTTTCGCTTTTCTTTTTCATGATAATAAAATCATAACTTTCATAAAAGCTAATTGAGTTTTCTGTTGCTTCTAGTCCAATAAACATACATCCTGATTTTTCTGCTACTTCTCTAACCATTTCAAATACATACCCTATTAATATGTCACTATATTTCATACCTTTTACCATCTTCCCTTGATATTGATTATCAATAGCAAACTGATGAAGACGTATAGCCGGAAAAATATCATTGTCCTTTGGTTTATATATAATAAATTTTTTATATTTAAATCGTTTCATTAGTTTATTACTAATTAGAATTTCTTCATTATATAAAGAAAAGAACCCAATTACCTTATTTTTCTTGTCGTTTAAAAGTAAGTAGGTTCTAATAAGTTGATGTATATGATGCATGTATGCTTCTTCTGTTAGAAAATGATTAATTTTCTCATGATCCCGCCTAAGCTTTTCCTGCTGTGCTTTATATTCAGATAATAAACAAGAGAAATGCTCTATAATTTGTTTATTTACACCGGTTATTGGTAACAAATGCATTTTTATCATCCTTTGTTTCCTATACGCGTTTTCTGTGGTGAGTTATTAGTTCTCATATTCCTTTGCGCTAGGTGCATAGCTTCTCTTGCTTTATTAATTCCTTTGGATGGTTCATCCTTCGTAAATGCCCAATTTTCAAACTTTTCCTTTTGGTACTTTCCAGCCAATTTTATAACAGTTGGTTTTCTTTTCAAGCCTAGAAACACCTCCAAAAGTCCTCTTTTTATACAACTATTTTACCATTGTAATGGGAATTTCTCAAACAGAGGGACAAATATGTTTAAAACAACTAAAAAGGATAGCAAGCAGCTATCCTCTAAAAAGTTTAGTCATTTTAAATAAAATAACCTATTTTCTTCATGGCTGAAAAATTTCATTTCTTCAGTAAAAATCACCGGTTCTCTTCCAACTCCCTTGTCCTTTTCAAAACTATCGATTCAAAGCAAACAATGAAATATCATGCTCCGTTTTCCCATTCACAGCTAACTGACTGAGCACTTCACCCATGACACTCGCAAATTTAAAACCATGTCCAGAAAATCCACATGCCAGAATGACCTGATCATTTTCAGGGAGTGTGTCGATAATAAAATGATGATCACTGGATTGGGTCATTAAGCAAGTCCTTCCTTCGACTAGCGATCCATTTGCTTCAGGAAGATAAGTTTGCAGAAAATCTCGAAGCTCCCCTTCATCCGATTCATAGGCTCCAAAATTTTGAGAATGTTGATCAGGGTCGATCGGTTGCCCGCCGTCTGTTCTTCCCAACTTGATTCCCGTGCCATCAATATTTGGAAAACCATAGAACATTTTATCGACATCATCTACGTAAAAGGATGGGAAATGGCCAATATCAAATTTGCCTTTTGGTGTTTTAAACCAACTTACTACTTTCCGTACGGGTTGAATCGGAAGCTTTAGATTTGGCAAAAGCTTCGATGCCCATGCACCTACTGTTACGATGATTTTTTTTGCGTAGAATTCCTCATCAGCTGTAATCATCTTAATCCCATTTTCATTATCCATTTCGATTTCAAGGACAGGCGAATTCGTGACAAGTTTGGCTCCGTTTTCTAAAGCCATTTCTTTATATGCCTGAATAGCCTTTTCACTATAGACAAGTCCTGATTCTTTTTCAAGACAACCAATATAGTGTTCAGGAAGGTGAATTTCGGGCCATTTTTCTTTAATTTCGTTTCCGGATAAGACTTCCAGTTGCAGATTATACTTCTTTGCTGCTTCGATGGTTTCATGAAGGAATACCGAATCTTTCGGTCCCAATCCTAGCACGCCCGTTTTTTCAAATATTTTATACCCACTCTGCTCTTCTAACTCGGTCCACAATTGCTGGGCTCGTTGAACTAAGGACACATACTGCCGGCCTTCACCGTATGCATGACGGATCATCCGTGTCCCTCCGTGGTGACTGCCATGATGATGGGGTGGATCAAAGGCATCAATCAGTAAAGTCTTTACCTGTTGCTTAGCTAAAAAAGCACCCGCAGCCATTCCCATCGTTCCGGCACCGATAACTGCGACATCAAAAAAGGATTCCTGTTTCATCTCGTAATCTCCTAACGATCAATAGATAAGGGCTGTTTAATAGAAATAAACAGCCCATCGTATCATTTTAGTTTTGTTTATAGTCATCTAAATAAGAAACTGGTTTAACAACCGGAACTGCCGCACCTTTGAAATGATCTTTGATGAAGCTTGTCACCTCGTCATCGTGATAAATATCCACAATTTGTTGTAAAGTCTTATCATTTTTGCGTTTCGTTTGGGCAGCAATAATATTTACATAGGCTTTATTGCTGGCATCTTCACCAAATATCGGGTCCTTGGAAGGATTTAATCCGGCATTGATAGCCATATCACAGTTGATAATTGATGCTGTTGCATCGTCTAAGCCACGAGCTGTTTGTCCTGCATCAACCGGTGTAATTTTAAGATTCTTAGGATTATCAACAACATTTTCTACTCCGCCGGCGCCAGTAAAGCCATCTTTTAATTTAATAAGACCAGCTTTTTGCATAAGCAAGAGGGCTCTTCCTAGATTCGTAGGGTCTTTCGGGATGATAATTTGGTCCCCATTTTTGATTTCATTAATGTCTTTAATTTTTTTAGAGTACATTCCCATTGGCCAAATGCTAGTCGTCCCGATTGCGGATAAATCTAATTTACGATCCTTTTTGAAGCTATCAAAATAGACGACGGTTTGAAATGCATTAATATCAATTTCTCCACTGTCTAAAGCGAGATTAGGCTGAACATAATCATCAAATTTTACAATTTGAATATTGATTCCTTTATCTTTTGCCAGTTTTTTAACGAGATTCCATGTTGGAACTTCTGCTGACGATGTACCTACTTTCACTGTTTTGCTGTCCCCGCTTTTTCCTGAACTACTGTTTGATCCACACCCGGCGAGAATAATTAGTAAGCCGAGTAAAATAATTGCTAGTTTTTTCATACTCCTGATTCCTCCATGTAGTTTTTTATTATAAAAAGAATGACCTTTTACAATCGTTGATGTGGTTTATTTTCGTCTTAACTTTTTCGCAATAATATTTCCTAGTGATTGAACGAGTTGAACCAAAATGATTAGTGTGACGACGGTAATAATCATTACTTCGGTCTTAAACTGGTTATATCCGTACGTAATCGCTAAATCACCGATTCCTCCACCACCAACAGCTCCTGCCATAGCTGAAGCACCAATTAATCCAATGGTCGCAATCGTTAAGGCTAGAACTAACGAGCTTCGGGCTTCGGGAAGTAGAAATCTCCAGATAATTTGCCACGGTGTTGCACCCATCGCTTGTGCTAATTCGATGGTACCGTGATCCACTTCTAGTAAAGAGTTTTCAACTAATCGACCGATATAAAACGCTGTATAGAGAACAAGTGGGACAATTGCTGCCGTCGTCCCAATCGACGTTCCGACCACTAATCGGGTGAAGGGGATAATGGCCACGACTAGGATAATGAACGGTACGGAACGAAAAATATTGATGATGACATTAAGAATATTGAAAATAATTTTGTTCTCAAGAATCCCATTTTCTCTTGTAATAACTAACACAACCCCGATGGGCAAACCAATAATAATCGAAATAATTAATCCGACTATTACCATATAGAAGGTTTGATTTATAGCTGTCAAAAATTCCGGCCAGAACCAGCTCCAATCAAAAGCCATCTTCTGTCACCTCCTTAATTACTGCATCATGCTCTTGTATGTAATGGACGGCACGATGGATTTCATCCGCATCTCCTTTTAGTTCTACAATTAAATTTCCAAAAGGTTTCCCTTGGAGCTCCGTTACCATTCCATGAAGAACATTCAAATCGATTGAAAACTGTTTAGCCGTATTTGATAACAATGGTGTACTCGTTGATGCACCTTTAAAAATAATCCGATAAATGCCATGCGGGTTCGCTTGGCTGCTTTCTTCAATCAGCTTTTGTACTGATTTAGGAATCGTATCATTCAAAACAGTACGCACAAAGCTTCTTGCAATAGCCGTTTTTGGTTCAGTAAACACGTCGATTACCGAGCCTTGTTCAACAATGATTCCTCTTTCAATGACAGCTACCTTATCACAGACATCGCGTATTACATTCATTTCATGGGTGATCATTAAAATGGTAATGCCTAATTCATCACGTACCTTTCGTAATAACTCCAGTACGGCCTCCGTCGTATTCGGATCAAGGGCTGATGTTGCTTCATCACAAAGAAGAATATCGGGATCAGTTGCCAACGCCCTTGCGATTCCAACCCTCTGCTTCTGCCCTCCAGATAGTTGTTCGGGATATTTATCCATGTGATCCTCTAACCCGACAAAGGATAATAATTGAGTGACTTTCCTCTGAATTTCATCCTTCGGTTTCCCTTCTAAAATGAGCGGCATTGCCACATTGCGGAAAATGGTTTTCGAATGCAATAAATTATATTGCTGAAAAATCATCCCGATTTTCTTTCGTTGTTTTCGTAATTCACTTGGTTGTAGGGATAAGAGATCCACACCATTGATTAACACTTTTCCAGCAGTAGGTCGTTCTAATAAATTCACACAACGGATGAGAGTACTTTTTCCAGCACCACTAAATCCTACAACCCCAAAGATTTCCCCTTTCTCTACTTTCAAATTAATTCCTTTTAATGCATGAACCTTATTCTCTTTTCCATACGATTTATGGATATCTTCTAGTACAAGCATGTTGTTTTCCCCTTTCAAAAACCAATACGAAAAGCGTAAGCGCCTTGCTTAGCCCCGACAAGCAAATGTTCTTTCAGGTTGGTTGCGCTAGACAATAAAAAAAACCACAATCATCCGAAAGTGGTTAGCGTCTATCTAAACCTTATCTTTCAGAATGATAACATTCTGCAGGAATTAGCACCTTTCATATATAGAAGGTTGCTGGACGTCATCGGGCCTGTCCCTCAGTCTCTCTGGATAAGTTATTCAATTTAAAATTTACTTAATACTATAAAATTAATCATTAATTGTCAATACTTTTTTTGAATAAGAGTGATAGGCTTTCTTTGGTAATACAAAAATATTAAACTATTCTTGCATAACCAATGAATATATATTACAATTGGTTGTATAAAAATTCATATCAATTATTTAAAAAGGAGTTTACAAAATGCCCAACACTCTTCTTCAATTTAAACCAAAAAATCAGTCCCCTCCTCAAGATCAGGAGAAGAACGTTAGAAATATCAATGCTTTTGTCCTTATTTTCTTCGTGATTATTATTGCTGCTGTATTAACATACATTGTACCTGCGGGGGAATATGATCGAGTAGATAAGGATGGCCGAACGATCGTTGTTCCTGATTCGTTTCATTTGACGGACTCGTCTCCGGTTGGCTTTTTTAAAATATTCACTAGTATTCATACGGGAATGATTCAAGGTGCTGGAATAATCTTTTTCGTATTAATGGTCGGTGGTTCTTTCGGTATTTTAAAGGCGACAGGTGCTCTTGATGCATTGATACTGACGATTTCAAAAAAGCTCGCCAATCGTGAACTGCTACTTATTCCTGTTCTTATGTTGTTCTTTGCAGCAGGTGGGACCTTAATGGGTATGGCAGAGGAAACTATCATCTATATAGCGATTATCACCCCACTGGCAATAGCCTTAGGATTCGATGCAATGGTCGGATTTGCGATTGTTTCTCTCGGAGCAAATATTGGATTTATGAGTGCCATAATGAATCCATTTAATGTTGGGGTCGCACAAAGCATTGCAGAATTACCAACATTCTCAGGCATTGGCCTCCGACTGGCATTGCTTGCTACATTTTATATCGCAGGAGTCCTATTCGTTTACCGCTATGCCAAAAAAGTTAAAGCACAGCCTGAACTACGGTTCCTAGGAAACTTCCAAAAAGGAAACACAATTGCATCTGATGTAAAGTTAGAAACTCGCCATAAGTGGGTCCTTACTGTTTTCTTACTTAACTTTGTTGTATTGATTACAGGGGTTTTAAAATTCGGTTGGTATATTACAGAAATCGCCGGTTTGTTCCTATTGTTCGGTATCCTCATCGGAATCATTGGAAAATTAAATCCAAACAAAATGGCGGATAGCTTTATGGATGGAGCAAAGGAAGTAATTGGTGGCGCATTAATTATCGGTTTCGCACAAGCCATTCTCGTTGTATTCCAAGATGGAAAATTAATGGATTCCGTTTTGTATTATGCTTCTTCCCTTTTAAGTCAGTTATCACCCGCATTAAACGCAGTAGGAATGTTTTTTGTCCAGCTTTTCCTTAACTTTCTTGTTCCATCTGGAAGTGGACAAGCCGCGCTTACGATGCCTATCATGGCTCCGCTATCTGACTTAGTTGGTGTAACTAGACAGACAGCCGTATTGGCATTTCAGCTCGGGGATGGCATCACCAACTCTATTTTTCCAACGGCAGGGGTATTAATTGCCGGCCTTGCTATCGCGGGCATTCCATTTACGAAATGGTTCAAATGGGTACTGCCATTTATTTTTATCGAGATCGGAATCAGTGTCGTATTCCTACTCATCGCCCAAGCAATTCATTATGGACCGTTTTAAAATAATATCCATGAAACAGGAAGAATTGCACCTTATGTCTAATTAAATACTCAATAAAGAATTTCGGAGGGTTCATCATGTTACAGACAAAACTAGTAGATTCAGCCTTAAAAGCTTGGACAATTGAACAACGCAGGCATTTTCATATGCATCCAGAACTGTCAGGTCAGGAGTTTGAAACTGCCGCTTATGTAAAGGAGAAATTAGCTGAGTTCGGCATTCCCGTCGATTCACGTTTCTCGGAACCAAATGTAATCGCCTATTTTAAAGGCACCGAAGGAAAAAAGACGGTTGCACTTAGAGCCGATATGGATGCTCTTCCTCTTTACGAAGAGGGTGACAAGCCATACATATCAACCGTTCCCGGTGTTATGCATGGTTGCGGACACGATGGCCATACAGCGATATTACTCGCCGTTGCGAAATGGATGAGTAGCCATCCCGACCAAGTGAAAAACAATATTGTATTTATTTTTCAAAGTTCCGAAGAAGCGTCACCAAGTGGGGCACAACAGCTTGTCAAGGAGGGAGTATTAGATGGAGTCGATGTGATTTATGGTATTCATTTAATGTCAAGGCTTCCGCTAGGCAAAATTGGCTTTGCATCCGGCTTTGCCATGGCCTCCAGTGATGATTTCGATATTACGATTGAAGGTGTTGGCGGACACGGTGGCCAACCACAAGACGCAGTGGACCCAATTTATATCGCGACACATCTGATCCAAGCCTTTCAGTCCATTGTCAGCAGAAATTTACATCCATTACATGCCGGCGTGATCTCTTTCGGTGGAATGCAGGCCGGAAATTCCTACAATGTTATTCCGTCTGAAGTGAAACTACAAGGGACGATTCGAGCAATGACATTCGAGGCTGCTGAACTAATGAACAAAAAAACAGCTCAATTAACAGAGTCCATTTGTGCAAGCTTTGGGGCTAAGGGGCACTATCAATTTATCGAAGGGACACCACCATTGTACAATCACCCTGAAGCATGTGAATATGCGTTAAAGGTGATCCAAGATATATTCGGTGAAGAAGCGTTTGAACCAATGGAACCATCCATGGGGGCTGAAGATTTTTCGTATTATTTAAAGGAAAAAACAGGTGCCTTCATTAATGTAGGCATGCAAAGTGAAAAAAGCAAATACCCGCATCACCATCCTTTATTCGATATTGATGAAGATGCGATCCCTACCGCCATTGAGTTGATGATTCAATTGGCATTGAATGGTGAATAGATTCATATTGAAGCACACTCTTCCTATCGAGTGTGCTTTTCGTTGTTTTAGTAGTCCCTTGTTTTAGTAGTCCCTTGCTTTAGTTTCCATTTTTCTTATCAATCGTTTCTTTAATTTTTTTGTTTCCCTCATCTACAAATTTCCTCCACTCATCATTGCCATTATCGACAACTTCTCTCCACATAAGGTTACCTGTATCGACTGCATACTTCCATTTACTATCCCCATAACTAACAATTTTAGAGAATAATTGTCTAGCCGGATGACTGTAATCCTCAAATCGCGTTTTTAAATATTCCCCTGCTTGTTTCATTCGTTCTTTTTCACGAATGCTTTTTTCTTTCATGCTTTCCTTCGTGTTTATTGCTAATGTTTTCTTTTCTTCTTTTAAGTCAATTGCTTTTCTTTTTCCTTCTTCCTTCCATTCGATCCATGCTTTTTGAATTTCTTCATATTGTGCTCGTAAATACTTTTTCAAATCACGTTCCGAATTAACATACGTAAATTCACCGTTTCCAGCACTCGCCACATTTTTCAGTAATTTCTGCCCCTTATTATCTACGTCAAACCCAATTATGTTTACAACCGTTTCAATATCTGCCGACACTAACGCTTTTGCGGCCTTGACTGGGTTCCCACCACATGTTTCAATGCCGTCGCTTACTACATATACGACAACCTCATCCGTATTTTTAGGAATATCTTCTTTTACTTTATTTAACGCAAGACCAATAGGCGTCCAACCCGCTGGTTTTACCTTTTTCAATGATTGGTTAAATTTTGACTTGTCAAAGCGACCATTATAAAAATTCTCTGAACTGCTGCAAGACATTTTTTTATCAGAATCACTTCCTGTGCCTTTATGACCATAAACTCGCATTGAAATGGTGGCATTTTCCGGAATTTGCTCAGCGAATTCAAGAACCGCTTCCTTTGCTACTTCCATTCTTGATTTCCCACCAACAGAAGCTTTCATACTCCCACTAGCATCGATTAAAATGGCGTAATGTGCGGTTTTCATGCCCGGTATCTCAACTGACTCATCAGGTCGATCAACAGAAATATTAACAGTAGAATCAAAGTTTAATAATGTTTCCATTTCTTTATGATAATCCTCGCTCAATAAAAACTTTAACTCCTCCATATACTGTTCCTTCGTTAAGTCATCAGGCAACTGATCCAGTGCTTCTTTTACTTTTTCTTCGTCGTATTGATCGCCGCTGTATTTTCCAGGATAACGAAGTAATTCTTTTTCAATATCTGATAATTCACGTTTCGGCATCTCAATGTCATAATACTTAACTTCCTTTGCCGTGTACTCGTTTTCTGACTTTTCCTCTACTTGTTTCACTTCAGTGGACTGTTTTTTGTCTTTATCCGCATTTGGTGACTGTGAAACATCCTTCGAGCATGCCGCCAAAATGAGTGACAAAAATAAGAATACATATAAAAGCTTTTTCACAGTTCATGTCCCCTTCTAAATAATGGATATATATTACCATCATACCTAAATCTATACATTTTTGGGAGAGTTCAAAATTCCTATTTCATTCGTACTAGTTCATATGTATAAACATTTCCTTATGGAGGCTAGCAAACATCAGAAAGGATACAAAAACATTAGTGGCCTATTACACATCAACAAAGCAATAGGCCATCCCCCACTGTTTCCTTCCTCTTAACCTACTGAACTTAAAAAACTTTGAAGGTTTTTTTTATGCCAGCCGGCACCAATCATTACTTTATTAACTTTAAAACTAGTTGAGCCGTTGGCAGTATCAAATTTCACTTTATAACTTGCAAGTTTTGATTTTAATTCAATATTAGTAATTTGATCCTTTGGAATGAAAACATGTGCGTTCTGTACGATTTTTCCGGTAAGATTATCGATTGGAATGATGACAAGCCCTTTATCTGAGTAATTTAAGACATTGAACTTTGTCGAAAGGACTGATCCAGCACCATATAAAACATAATCCAAAGTTGATGGCATAATTACTCCACATACATTTTTGTCTTGTCCAGTTGGATCGTAAAGATCATGTTCTTTTAAATAATTGATAATATCATTTTCCTTTAACATTTACATGCCTCCATATTTACAAATGTGTTCTTATTGTTTCTACGACGAGACTCCAACTTTTATAAATACATATTGGAATATTTCGTCACCTGATATAACGTGATAAAAGGGGGTGATTTGATTTAATCCATTGTGCTCGATATAATCCAATAACATGTGATAAGCTATTTCTGTTTTCTGTTCAAAATGGTCAAATAAACAAATCGAGAGCATGTCCTCAACGTTATAATAACTATGAAAATAGTAATCTTCCATTGTTACAATGCTATCCTCTTTAATAGGCATAAATAATTCAGCATGCACCATTTCGTCCATAGGAACGTTCGTTATTGAATAGAATAATGGTCCCTTTATCCTTGCCTTTTGTTGAATTACTTCATGTAAAAACTGCTTCAAGATGCTATCAATTTCTGTATAGTGGAAATAAACGCGCTTAGATAGGACATTAGTATAACGGATCGCATCTTTAGGATTGATCATCTTATGCCTCCCTTACTATCGGTGCGTAAATATCAATGATCCCTTCTCCGTACACATCTAAATAAATATGGTAAAATGTTTCCTCTAATTTCAGATTATATGCTTTAGCAGAGGCATGAAGTAATTCGTAAGACTCTTCAATGTCATCTTCTACATCTGCATGTCTATACGCTAAACCGTCATCAAACTTCCACAATTCATCAAATCGATATTTGTCATTATCCTCCATTTGTATAGATGTATTCACTGGCATATAAAACGTATAATCAGCCTCACTCACTGATTTATCAAAATGAGAGACTTTGTAAATAATCGGGCCAGTGCTATATAATCCATTTTTAATAATGGCATTTCGAAAGTCTCTTGCTACAATGTGCCACCCGTTTGTTTTACATCTTGCGGAAGTACTTATTACATTATGAAAAATTATCGGACACCGTTTGATTTTCATTTTTTTCCTCCACCGACCTTCTTTTCAGTTGATTTCTTCTTTTGTTTATTATGATGGGTCACTAGGTATGTTTGATTCTTCCTAGTCTTGGTCCGTTTGGTGGTTTTATTTTCTTTAATAGGTCGCTTAGGCATTGGGATGATGAACGAATCAAACCTGAATTTACAATAAGTAAGTAAGAAAAACTCTGGCCAGGCAAAGGCAACGGCGTATTGAAAGACAACACATAATAAAAGAAAAAAATACAATTGTAATAATGGACCAAAGCTGACTGATGAATCGGATAACACCTTGAAAATTGATCCCCCGAGCATCGTAACACCAAATACGATGGGAAAACTGATTTGAGCTTTTGACTGTGCAAAATTATATAATCCTTTTCCACCTTTGCGAAATTCACCTTTTCTAACCCTTTGGATACCTCTAATTGTTGAAACAATCAAATAGATTAGCCCACCAATACATAAAATAATAGCAGTAGTCCTAATGTTATTAGGTACATTTTTTCCCATGCAAAATATTAGAAGAGCTAAATAAAATTCAGTAGACGTTTTTAATGAAATAATACTCAATAATATTGATTGCAATCTTTGAAAACGATAGGCGTATTTTTCCTTTGAATACAAAAATGTAAATAATAATTGGGTTATTAAAAGAACAATACTAACATTCGCAATTATAACCCAAAAAATGCTTGTGACATGGTGGCTACTCCCAAAAATCCCCAAAGCCAGCACGCTTGTTACTACGGCACTTATTGCGAAAGCACCCCAGAAAAATACAGAAATGCCATCAGGGCTTAACCGATCTACTGCTACCATCCTTAACTCATAAAAATCATCTTCAACACACTCTTTTAACATATAAACCTCCAACTTTACCAAAAAATCTTATCAAGTGTTTTTCCGACATCTTTTGCACAGTCCCAAACTTTATCAACAGCTTTATTAGCAATGTCTTTTGTTACTTCGACTACACTTTGTGGCGGTTCTAATATAGGAATTTTTACGTTTGTTACGCCAAAAACTAGAGCACCTGCTACCGCACCTACTACCGTACCAGCAGGAGGTAAGAGCGCTGATCCATACGCTGCTCCAGCTGCCATAGCCCCGGCACCTGCAGCTAGATCAATCGTTGTATCTACTGCGAATTTCTTAATTTGCTTTCCACCCGTATATTCCCACTTACCTGTTTTATCATTATAAAAATTACCTACAAAGTCATCATACACAGTAAGGCCGGTACCTAAAATTCCAGTACCTTTTCCAAGTTTGGTTAAATTTGAAGCGCTTTTCCAACCTTTAAAACTCTCCCAAATTTTCATTTCATCTTTAAATGTTTTGCTTGCAACCTTTAATTTAGATTGATCTACTCGATCTACATAATTTCTTAAATCTTCAAATTGGCTATTCGTAAATTTATTACTATTTGTTCGAAATAACTTATTACCAATCTTATCATAAAGAGGAATTCCTCCATTAACGAGCTCTGTTACCAAGTCACGATTCCATTTCCACTTACCACCAAGGTTTTCTACGAGTAATTTACGATATTTCTCATAATCTCTTATATTTTTAAGTTCCTGACCTTTAATTTTAATATAAATTTTGCCTTTGTGCTTAAACATTTTAAAATGCAAATCACCAATTCTTAGGAGTTTACCAGAATTCATGATGGCGGCACCAAAACTAACTCCTGTGTTTCTAATTAAAGTAACCAGCCCTAAGTCATCAACCATCTTCTGGAATGTATCCCCGCTTAGTGATTCCCCGGCTTCACCAACCTCTTTTTCACTTAAGAATATTCCATTCTTTGTCCAGTTGCTGATTTTCCCTGTATATTGCTGGATTTCCTGCAATTTTTCGGTGGAGGGGTTTAGCTTAGTTGTACTGTTATGATCGAGGTGGTCTAAATCGTCAATTGTTTCACGAAGATGTGCTTTTGCATCGCTTATATATGTGTCAAATGTTCGTGTGTTGAATGTGGGAGCGGCTACCAAATCATTGACCGAACTCAAATGATGCTGAATGTTTTGTAAGGTATTATGTAATCTTTCTTCTACCTTGGTAAGACCGAGCTTGGCATCGTGTTCAATGAAATCCTCACGGACAAGTCCATCCTGGGATTCATAGTGTTCTACGACGTTTTTAATTTCCCGTAGTTCATCGATATAGCGATCAAGGAATTCTTCTAATAATAAAAGAACAGGTATGTGAAGAACCGTGAAATTTTCCCGTATGGCATTTCCGCCTTCGCCCTTTAAAGCATCGTCCAATCCAATAACTTTTTTCACTGCATTATGAATAGCCAGAAGTTGCTTTTTTTCCGTTTTCTTTTTCATAATGATAAGATCAATTGCATGAGTAAGCTCGGATACTTTCAAAATTTTCATCGCACGGTCTCCTTACCAAAAGTACTATCCGCTATTTTATTCTCCGCTTCAATAAACCTTTCAATAGCAGACCATGCTTCATTTTCAGTAGTAAGTAAAAGGGATTTATATTTTTTAAGGAGTTCATAATAGTTCTGTTCAATGTCTTCAATTTTATTAATGACGCTAAGGGTGGACTTTAGGAACTCCGTTTTTGGTTGATTCAAATCTAGCCTATTTGTCACTGCAATTAAATCGCGCAATATAGGTTCTATTTCACTTTTTACTACTTTAATCTCCTGCATTGTTTTCTCCATTCGTCTAATTTCTTAATCCTGATAGTTCTCTCCTTTTTGAAATAACAGAACTCATAAGATGATGATTTTCACTCTCCAATTGTTTAATTTTCGATTCAATGGCATCGATCACATCTTCAACTTGATTATTGGCTATCTGCTTATAACTTCTATTAATTCTATCAAGTATGTTCAAATGCTTAGAAGCATGCCTACCTGCCCAAGTATTAGATGAAAATTCAGGCTTATAAACTTTTTTTTGGTGATGAATAAGCTCCTCTTGATCATTTTCGATGTTGCTCTTTGCTTTCCATAAGCGTTTTATCTTTAATTCATTCTCAGACATTATTCCAGAAAGTCTAGATATCTCATGATTTAAAATGTTGACGGCTTTTTCCACATCACTCATTCTTTCACCTCCGCAATGGATTCACGTTTCCAAACAGATAAGGTTTTCGTTCCATGACGTAATAAACTAGGAAGTTTCAACACTACTGTCGACTGTAAGAAAATTATCCCTTACTTTTGCATCAATTTTCCATTCTATTTAATTTTACTTATGATAAAAACTGAATTCAATCGTGAAAAAGTCCTAAAAATGGAAAGAGCGGGATTGTTCCTCAAGTCAGGTCAAAAAACTAACTAGGAAAAAAAGTGAATGATTAGGAGTGTATGTGATGTCATCAAACATTACACAAAATTTTTTACGTAAAAATGCCAAAAGTCTGGGGTATAAAATTAACAGGAAACATTTACTTTCGCAACGCAGGCGGGTGGATTAATCAACTATATGAAAAATCGGCAAAAATAGTAGTCCAATTCAGGAGGGATGAAGATGATAAATAGAGAAATTACATGCAAGGCTTGTGAAGGGGCCGGTATGCTTTCTGATGTTAAAGGATGACAGTATACATGTAATGTATGCCATGTAACCGGGGAATTAAATACGGACGGGATCAGGAAACCTGCGAAAGTTATGTCCGTGGATGAAACCAATCGTTTACTTGATTAATGTTTAGGGGGAAAGGAAGCAGACCGAAGCGCAATCTTGATTTAGTCGAGTTTGGCGGACACCGGTTCCGTAGGTTCATTTTATAAAAATAACGGATTCAGTGTCCGTTTTTGATATCACATTGTAAACCTCTCCAAAATCTTTCCCACTTCAATCCCCACATCGTGATTTTTACGCTCGTAATGAATATGTTTTTAATACCCTTTGTTAAATAGTCGGAAAAATGGACCGGAACCACTGTCGGCGCCCATACCATTTATTATTTATTGAATACCATTAATAAATAGGAAGGAGAAAAGGAGGGGAATTATGTCTAATCAAAAACGCGAAAAGGTCATCCATGTGGATAACCTTGTCATACATGCAAAAAATGTTGAAGTTATACAGGAGCGTCCTCATCACACTCAACCAGAAAGAAGAAATCCATGGGACTTCTTTTTCAGAGGACAACCAAGAACCCAAGAAAACTTGGAAGGAACCGCTGAAAACATTTCTCAAGAACAAAACGAATAAAAAATCCGGACGGTTCTTCTACTGTTTCATTGAAGTAAAAGTACCGTCCTTTTTTCTGTAATTTCTTGTAAGTAGGAAGGTAGAACATGAAAACCGTCTCCATGTTCCAAAGAGGATTTTTCTGCAGCATTATGGTTGAAGGTTTACGTGGTTAACCTAATTTGCATTTAATATTGTTAATTTCCCTTTCATTCCGTGCTGTTTTTTCCCATATGAAGTCCTGATCAATTTGATAAGATTTCAATTGTTTTACTATTTCTTTATGCCGTTCCTCTCCTTTTGATTGCATTTCTTGCTGGATACGCTTCATTTCTTGTTGTTCTTGTTTCATTTCTTGTTGTTCTTTTTTCACCTCCTGTTGCTCTTTCTTCATCTCCTGTTGTTCTTTCTTCATTTCTTGTTGCTCCGCCCGAATGGATTTAACATCTGATTGAAGAGTTTTTACATCAGATTGAAGGGTTCCTACCATTCTAATTAATTGTGATAGCATATTTTCAACTTTATCAACATTCATTTTCCTATCACCTCCTTCCAACTATTATATAACAAAGAGATCATTTTAAAAATTTCTTTTATTTGTGTCTATAAGACGGGGACATCATACTTTGGGTTTTGTGACGCATACATTGTTGGAAATTCTACCTTTTTTCCGTTTGTGGATCATAGATTTCTATTTGTGACTCATAGGTTCTTGTTTGTACATCATACTTTGGTTTTTGTGACGCATGCCCCGTTTGAAATTCTACCTTTTTTCCGTTTGTGGATTATAGATTTCTATTTGTGACTCATAGATTCCTGTTTGTGCATCATGCTTTGGATTTTGTGACGCATACGTCGTTCGAAATTCTACCTTTTTTCTGTTTGTGGATCATAGATTTCTATTTGTGACTCATAGATTCCTGTTTGTAACTCATACTTTGGTTTTTGTGACGCATACATCGTTCGAGATTCTACCTTTTTTCTGTTTGTGGATCATAGATTTCTATTTGTGACTCATAGATTCCTGTTTGTGCATCATACTTTGGTTTTTGTGACGCATTCCCCGTTTGAAAATACTGCAAAATCGCGTCCCCGATTATAGAAAACGGGACATTGGACTTGTGGTCCGCCGCCCCATCATTATTTAGTGGATATCAAGCATCTTTGCTACTTTTGATGAAATTTTATTCTCTAATTGATCAGTAAATGGCTGCAGTCTCTTCTTAGCCGGCTTTGTTTTCAATGTACCTTCTAAAGTTGGACGATCATAATTTAAGCTTTGTTTACGTAAAATCGACGCCTTTGAAAAGTGTTTATAGATTTTCGCCTTATTTCCTGCTTCTATCGCGAGCTCTGTTCTGATAAATTCAATATCCGCTAATACCATATCTCTTAATGCTTTCACAAAAGGTGTTAACTCTGTTTTCAGCTTTTTATTTTTAGTTTTTGCTAAAAATCCATTCGCAGCATCTGCAATTTTTTTGAGTTCGTTTATCGTTTCCGGCGCAACTTTTTTTAATGATTTTCCGTTATTCAATTTGGATGTGATGGTCTCGAGCAATTCTTTTATATCTTCACTTTCAGAGAGGGTAAGACCATTAGGGTTAGCATCCGACATATGTTTTGCTAATGTATGCAGCTGTTTCGTTGCATTTGGTTCAATATATTTAAAGCTGTCATCCCAACTTTTTTGAGCGTTAAAGTCTTTCGTATTCCATGAATAATCTGCAATCGCAAAAAGAGCGATTTTCGATGCTTCCGCTTCTTGCATTGGATTTGTTACAGCACCGGAAAGATTCTTAATTCCCGGTTGAAGCATTTCTCCTTTTCCTAAAAATACGCGTGACATATCCACATCATTGACTGGCCAGTTTAGCCAGAATAAGGGATCTCTTCTTTCGACACCATCATTGCTCTTATTTTTAAACGTATCAATGGTAGATTGCTCAATTGGTGCACATGTCGTTGACCCAGTCCAGAAGATTTGAATATCTTTAGGAAATCCTTTTTCATAAGCATTCAATTCTGAAGGATTCCAAGCCCAGCTGGAATTGTAGCTTGCTGGACAGTACAAAATATCATAGACATCTCCTTTTGCTTTTGCCCAATCATGTACGGAATTCATTAGGGAGACAACATAATCGGTTGGAAGACTGCCGACATCATCGCCTAAAACACCGAATTGCCGCACCCCTACATCGTATAATTGATCGAATTTAGCCAGCATTTTTTTCGTATTTTCCTTTAGTTTCAACATCGGATCTCCGCCAGATTGGGCAATTTTAGCAACTTCACCTAACGGGGAAATCGTCCAAACAAACCGTGTCTTGTTTTCATTTCCGACTTGTGCCATTTCCTTAATTTCGGATAACTTTTCAGCGGGATATAATTCATCCCATTTTTCCCTATGATAAGGATCATCTTTTGGAGCAAAAATATAAGACGTCATTTTATATTTTCCGCCAAATCTCATCAATGACATTCGGTCTTCATTGCTCCAAGGGATTCCGTAATATCCTTCTATAAATCCTCTAATTTTTGTGTTTGCATAGTCCTGAATCGATAAGTTTCGTACTTTTTTGTTTTTTAGTTGGCTTAAAATAGCATCTAGCGTCACAACGCCATAAAAACTTGCATCCGTGTCTTTTCCTAAAATTGTAATCGTATTATCTTGAATTTCTAGTTGATAGGCATCAATTTTAGAAAAATCCATTCCTTTCCCTTTCAGATGCTTGGAGGCATATTGATCAACGGGACCGTTTGAACTCTTCGTCCCAACCAATAGATTGATTCTATCGGCAGACGGCTTCTTCCCTACTGTCGGGGTTGGATAACCATTTTGTTTCAATATGGTTTTCACCTTTTTTCTTGTTACAGAATCAATCGTATCATCATAAATCACGCGGATCGGTTTATTTAATTTCGTCTCTCCTTTGTGATAGGATACTTTGTGAGGTATAGGGTAAATTTCATACTCTAATGGATACTTTTCTTTTGCGAAGGTCGTAGGTGCTTTAAAGCTAATCACGGTGCTAAAAATCAAAGTGAAAACAATAGTGAGTTTGATCCAATGTCTAAATTTCAAAAATCTTCCCTTCCTTCTTCGCAATTTTATTTTCTATAATTGGTTTGTTCTAATGAAAATAAAAAGGCATAGAAAACAATTGGGACACTCCCAAGTTTGTTTTCCATGCCTAGTCCTGCCCAGTAACATGAAACCAATTATATACTCACATTCTAAAGCGCTTCCAATCCAAAGGTCAATATAATCTGATGAATTTGGTATTAATTTACTAATAGGGCAAGGGACGATTTCCTTGCTTTGCTTCATTTAATGGGTAGTTGGAAATAGGTGATAGCGTAGACGATGGACCATTGTCCCCTTTCTAATAAAAGCCTCACAATGTCCCTCTTTTAACTTGTTCAATCAATACGTCCATATTTCCTTCTATTGTACTCGCTTGTTGGAATAGTTGTTGAATGGTCTTTGCTTCGTTTTCTGAAAGCTGATAACTTATTTCCCTAAATTGAAGTTTCATTTGCTCTAAGATGCTTAATGCAGAGATATTATATATGATGACTGCCTCATATTGAGTGCCATTGAATAGGGCGATTTCGATGTATGGTTTGAAAGACTGGAGAATGTCCGGTAGATGGTCGATGATATTTGCAATAAGCACTTTCACATGTTCACATGTATCAATGGCAGTTGAAACCATCTGATCCATTTCTGAAATTTTCTCCCTCAGTCGATTATCAAAGGAAACAAAAGGAATACGAATCAAACTGGCTTCGAATTTCATGATCTTTACAATTATTTGAGCGTCATACAGGACATTAATTAGCTGATTGGTAATGGATCCTAATTGATTTAAAATTGGGTCCAATTGAGCAATCGTGTTTTTTGAGAATCGATTAAAATTATATTGAAGCTGTTCCCTGCGAATATCCATTCCCGCTTTCAAATAAGGTGATGGCTCACATATCACCTGTAGTGATGGGGTGATTTTCGTAGAAACAGATTCTAATCCGCCCCCTTTTCCATCCTCTATTCGATTTCCTATTTCAGTATCCAATTGTTCGAACATCTCTTTTACTTCTTCAGTTTGTGTTTTAAAATTTGAAACTTGTTTCAATACGGTCGCTTTATTTACGTCTATTTTTTCATAATGTGCTTTTAATTCATCGACAATACCATCTAGAAAATGATTATCGATTCCTTTAAAGAGAAGTGGAATATCCTTTTGGGTGATGGATGTAATGCATTCCTCTAAATCTAAAATTGCTTGACCTAATTGGGCAATTAATAACGGAAGATTCACTAAACATCCTTGTAATCGACTGATGCTGCTTAGGATTGATGTTATTTTTTCAGCAAAAGGGGAATGAAACAAATCTAGCATGAACCCACCGGCTGGGCTCACTTTTTTCAACATTGACATACCCAAACTTTCAACTTTAACAAATGCTAATAATTGATTGAGCATCGGATTGGATCTAAGTAATTCGTCAAATTGAATTTGGAGATTCGTCTTTCGGTCATCTAAATGACTTCCTTCCGATTCCACTGTCCGAATGGAGTGTTGCAAATAATCATCTGCAGTTTTGCACGATGCCATAACTTGCGTTTCCATAGCGGAAGCTAATTTCGCCATACTTTCTTCATTAATTTTAATCCTCTGTGAAGTCCCGACTGATTCATCGGTAAGCGGATCCCCTGTCCAAATATTCGTGCTGATATAAGCATCTGCCATGAAATGAATTTCCCCATATGAAGGAGTTCCCTTTTTTCCAATAGTTATTTTTTCTTTTATTGTATTAGTTTCTTCATCACTCACATAACCTGTATGATTATTGGCGAAAAATTTCAACCAGCTGATACCGAAATTGATTTTGATGTTTTTTCCGGGCATACGATTTTCGTACCCACCAGCCATTTCCGCTAGTGTTAAAGGATCATAGATTCCACAATAATTAGTGATATTCGCATGTTTATAGTCTTTCATTTCCTTTGCGACATCCGCTGGCAACATTGCTGGATCCAAAGTCACAGAGTGAACCTGTTCCTTGACCGCCACATAATTGGCCAATCCGCCTCCGAGTGAATTTCCTGCCACATGATCAATATGCTTATATTTTTTCTTCATTTCTTTATAATAGGCATGGGCATCTCTGAATTGATCAGCGGTTTTATCCGATAAGACTAAGCTTGCATCTGTCAAAACATCAGCATTGTTCTTTTCAGGTTGCGTGCCTTCGTAGATGATGGAGATTTCTCCTGTTGTATTATCAAGAACTACTGCTGCATCAAGGCCGGATGGAAGGGTGTCATAATTTGTGTCTAGAACCTTATATTCGGTTTTGTTAACCTCTACAACACTGTTTCTTGGTGGATGTTTGTAAATACTAAATCCACTCAACTGTACTAAATTCTGGTCAGGTGTTTGTTTTAAATGAATAAAAGTATTTTCCATTTAATCACCTACTTATAAAGTTTAATAAGGATTTCATCAATTCCCGGAGTTGTTCCTTGATAACTCTTATCTAATCCTGTTTTTTTGTTAATTTCATTACTTTGATTAAAAACGGCATAATTTCCAGGGGGTAATCCTTTTGTCTGTTTAAACTCTCGAATAATGTCATTTGCGAGCTTTTTCTCAGGATTACTATTTCTTTTTTTCATATAAAATGTTAATGAAATTTCTATGCAATTCTTATCTGGAGCATATTCACTTTCAAATTGTTGTTTGAATATTAATTCCCGCAAATCACTTTTTTGGATACTATGATTCTTCATATAGGCGTTATAAGCAAGCGGAAAATCCATGGATAATGTGCTTGTATAATAATAAGGGGTTGTATATCCCGTGTCCCTTGTGTTGTTCACGGCCTCTTGCCTCATCCCAACCACAGGGTATTTCTTCGCAATCATTTCACAAAACTCATCCAGCTTTTTAAATTCCTTTTCATACGCCATCACATAAAGCCCTGACATGATAGCCCCTTCCACAGAGCCTTCATATGCGAAAACATCATCGGATATTTTATTATTTTCTATATTCACACCGACTACAACAGATGTATGAAAATAAGGTTCTTGCTTGGATTCAACAAACACGACAACAGCATTTTTTGCTCCAACAAGATTATGGGGTGTTACTTCTAAACCATATTCTTTTTTGAAAAATTGATCGACCACCTTAATAATCTCTACTCGGTGCTTTTTTGCAAATTCGCCTGTTTTTTCACCGTTATCAAATGAAAAACCTTGGCCTGTGTAGTCTTGGACAGGCATAAATATTTCATCTTCTTCTGCTTTTTTGTTATTGGTTTGACTGTTCATAAAACTGCATCCTCCTAACATGAGGCTAATACTGAGTAGTAAACCGATAGATAGTTTCCATCTTCTTATCATTTCTCCCACATCCCACATGTTTTGCTATTATAAATTTTACAGGATAAAAAAGGTAGGTAAAATAGGATAAAAGGCTTGTGGGTATATGGATAGAGGTTCTTAAGTAGAAATAAACATGTTTTGTTTTTTCACTAAAATGCTTTTGATTTTAAGTGGTTGTTATAAATACTGTATACTTAATTGCACTAAATCTTGATTAGGTGAATACGTTAATCGATCTTATATCTTGTAATTTCATCACCTTATTTATAAAGATTGATAATAATATCATCAATACTTGGAGTTGTTCCCTTAAAGCTTCTTTCATTCCCAGTCTTTTTATTTATTTCATTACTTTCTATAAAAATCCCATAATTACCAGGCGGAAATCCCATTTCCCTTTTAAATTCATTAATTACTTTATTGGCCATTTTTTCATCCGGTAAACTGCGAACTTTATTCACATAAAATGACAATGAAATATCTACAGTATCACTTTCGCTATCATATCCATCTTCAAATTTCTGTTCATAAATTAATTGCCGAAGCTCTTTTTTTGATATGTTATGATCCTTCATATAAGCGTCGTATGCCTTTGGAAAATAATTATTTAATGTACTTGTATAAAAGAATGGTGTTGCATATCCCGTATCCATTGTATTGTTCACAGCCTCTTGCCTCATCCCAACCACAGGATATTTCTTCGCAATCATTTCACAAAACTCATCCAGCTTTTTAAATTCCTTTTCATACGCCATCACATAAAGCCCTGACATGATTGCACCTTCAACCGAACCTTCATATGCGAAAACATCATCGGATATTTTGTTATTTTTTACGTCCACACCGACTACAACAGAGGTATGAAAATAAGGTTCCTGCTTGGATTCAACAAACACGACAACAGCATTTTTTGCTCCTACAAGATTATGGGGTGTTACTTCTAAACCATATTCTTTTTTGAAAAATTGATCGACTACTTTAATAATCTCTTCCCGGTGCTTTTTTGCAAATTCGCCTGTTTTTTCACCGTTATCAAATGAAAATCCCTGGCCTATGTAGTCTTGGACAGGCATAAATATTTCATCTTCTTCCGCTTTTTTGTTATTGGTTTGACTGTTTATAAAACTGCACCCTCCTAACATGAGGCTGATGCTGAGTAGTAAACCGATGGATAGTTTCCGTCCTTTTTTCATTTTCTCACACCTAACATGTTTGGCTATTTTAAATTGGATTTTATTATGTTTACAGCTTTAAAAACATTATATCAAGCCAGAAGTTGTTCCTACGCTAGATACTTAGGGACAGTTTTTGAAGAAACAAGAAAATGTCAAATCACTTTCTTCTATTAAAAACTATCCCCTTTTATCGTCTTATAATAATTTCATCGATATCTGGAACTGTACCTTCATGACTTTTCTCTTTCCCAGAACTTTTAATTAATTCATTACTCCGAAGAGTAATCCCATAATTTCCTGGAGGTAGCCCCTTTGTCTTTTTGAAAAGATTGATAATCTCTTTCACCATTTCCTTACTTGGTTGGCCTTGTTTTTCTTCCATATAAAATGTAAGAGTAACAAGAAAATCTTCTTTATCAAACTTCTTTCTGTTAATTATATTCCGAAGTTCAGCTTTTGAAATTTGATGATGATTAGTAAATGCATCGAATGCTTTAGGAAAATCAGATGCTAGTGTACTTGTATAATAAAACGGAGTACTGTAACCCGTATCCATCGTTTTATTTACAGCCTCTTGCCTCATCCCAACCACTGGATATTTCTTCGCTATCATTTCACAAAACTCATCCAGCTTTTTAAATTCCTTTTCATAAGCCATCACATAAAGCCCTGACATGATTGCACCTTCAACAGAGCCTTCATATGCGAAGACATCATCGGAAATTTTATTATTTTCTATATTCACACCGACAACAACAGACGTATGAAAATAAGGTTCTTTCTTGGATTCTACAAATACGACAACTGCATTTTTTGCTCCTACAAGATTATGGGTTGTTACTTCTAAACCATATTCCTTTTTGAAAAATTGATCGACTACTTTAATAATCTCTTCCCGGTGCTTTTTTGCAAATTCCCCTGTCTTTTCACCGTTATCAAATGAAAATCCTTGGCCTGTGTAGTCTTGGACAGGCATAAATATTTCATCTTGTTCTGCTTTTTTGTTATTGGTTTGACTGTTCATAAAACTGCATCCTCCTAACATGAGACTGATGCTGAGTAGTAAACTGATGGATAGTTTCCATATTCTTTTCATTTCTCCCACATCCTACATGTTTTGCTAATTAAAATTTTACAGGATAAAAAAGGAAGGTGAAATAGGAGAAAAGATTCGTATGTATATTGAAGGAGGCTTTTGACAGGCATAAAATAGGGGAACGGTTCCACTGTTTTATAAAAACAAATATACCGTTCCCGTACTTATGTTAAATTTAAATCACCTTTTTCTCATTTAAAAATTTGGAATCACTTTTAACCATGACTTCAGTAAAATGATCTGGAGCTACTTTAGCTTTTATTTTCATAGCCAGTATATAGACAAGTCCAGAAACGATAATGGATTGAACAGCTGGTAGACCAAATGAATGAACATATTGTGTATAGTATCCGACAAACGTTCCCACTACTAAAGCAATTGTAGCCATCCAGTTCCACCCTTTATGATCAACCCATTGATGCTTTCTGATAAAAAAGAAGTCAGCCATCATAACACCACCAATAGCTGGGTATATAAGGGCGGTCATATAAAGGAAATCCGTAAAATAATCAAGAATACCAGCAAGGGCGATGACAATCGCAATAAGTGTTCCGGCTAAAGTAAGCAAGGCACGACCTTTATTTGAGTTAACATTTAACATATTAGCCAATGCAAGTCCCATACTATAATTATTCACTAATTGACTCGTCCAAGTAGCTAACCATAAAATGAGAAATCCCCACACTGGAAAGCCAAGATTCATCATAACATTTACTATATCCGCATCTCCAACACCAATCGACATAATTGCACCAACATAAAAGAGTGGGAAACCCACGGCAATAATACCTAATGGGATTAAGACATTATCCTTTACACGTGGCTTGGCATATCGCGTATAGTCAGATGCAATCACCCATTGAGAAACATTGATTCCAATAACTAGACTAATAGCAGCTAGTATGGTCATTTGGGGTTCTGGGCTCCAAGAGGCAATTGTATGCCAGCCTGTATTTTTTAATGCATAAAAAATTCCAAAAGCAATCAATAAGAGACCTGCTGGTACCGCTAAATAGTCTGTCCACTTCATCGATGAATAACCGATAATAGATGGAAGAGCGAAGAATAAACCTGCAATAACAGTTACAACCGCCCAAGGGAACCATTGTGTCTGATAATCGATACCAATCATGGCAGAAATGGCATTCCCTGCAACAGCCGTTTGCAATGCCCACCATCCCAATGATACGATAAAAATAGTTAAACCTACGATAAATCTAGCTTGATTAGCCCCAAAACTAGTTCGTGCAATAACTGAAGAAGTTCGTCCTGTTTTCGCCCCAATATATCCTTGCAAAGCATTACCAATCCATTGAAAAACAAATAAGGCAATGAGTAAAATCCAAAATATTTTACCTAGTCCAAAGCTGGCAGCTAACGAAGCCCCCACCATTAATACGGGAATAGTAAATTCTAGTCCACCAAAAATAACTGCTGGAGAAATCCAATGTTGCCTTTCATTCAAAGGCACTGCCGAAAGCGCCTCATCTTTTCCGCCTTTTTTTAATGATACGTCCTCCATCTTCTTCAACCCCTTAACCATATTTGACGAACATCTTCCTATGAAAATAATTAGCAATATTCTGTTAAATTATAGTGTGAAAAAAACCTTGTCAAGCAAGGTCTTTTTCCATAGGTTTCTATCCAACTAGCACCCATACAATTTCACAATCTTCATCTCCATCATTATAGGCAATATGTTCTTGCCCAGCTGGAATGAATGTTGCTTCACCACTTGTGACTTTAAACGTTTTACCTATTGTTTCAGTAACAATGGAACCTTTTATCACAATTGAATACTCATTTTCTTGATGATTTGAAACACCTGTCAATGGCACCCGCTTCCCCGGTGGAATAACGACCGTACCCATTTTCATTGATCCCGACAAAGCTTCGTGAGAAAAAACTGTTTTTAATGGAACGACAGCATTTGGATCAGCTGATAGGTTTTCAATTTTCATGACTTCCATACTATGCACCCCTTTGTTTGCGTTTATCTGTTAAATCTTCAACTGTAAAATCTTTTTCATTAATAATGACACCATATTCATCTTCGGCTTGTTGTATTGAAAGATATCCATTTCGCACATCTCTAGCTACTTTTTCTGCCGGTCGTTTGAATGGATCGCCATATCCACCCCCAGTAGCAGTGACTAATTTCACAACATCACCTTTATTTAATGGATACCTTGGAAAAATTCCATATGGTCCATCAACTTCACCATTTGCTTTTTCAATAAAAAATTCATTAGCTGAACCACTTTTTCCACCATTAATACCCCATGGCACAAATTTATTACGACCAAACGTTACAGAGACTGTTTGATTATCTGATAGTGCTCGATAAGAGCGTATGACTCCTGAACCACCAATGAATTCTCCCGCCCCTGCTCCATCAGAACGTAAGCTGTATTCATCCACCATTATCCCATAACGAGTCTCTGCTACTTCAACAGGAACATTGTATGTTTCACCATCACCAATACAGAATTGGCCCCTTGCCCCATCTTGTCCATCAGCTCCACCCCATCCTCCTACGGATGGTTCAACGATTAGAAACGGTTCATTTGTGTCTTGATGGATTCCAGATAGGACAACTGAACAAACCGATAATAAATGTCCAGCTGTTAAACGATGTGGTACAACTGGAGCAAGTGCTTTCCAAATCAAATCAGCCCCTGCCTGCATACTTTCCCAATAAATAGACACTGGAGCTGGACGCTCTGCAGATAGGACAGATCTTTTATCAGTAATAATTTCCAAAGGTCTGAACACACCATCATTTGCATCGACTGATGGATTGGTAATAGCTAGAAAAATGGCACGTACGGCTGAAACTAGCGCCGTATAGGAACAGTTTATCGGTCCCGGAACCTGTGGATGACTGCCACGGAAATCGGCAATGAATTTATCCTCAGTAATGGTTACTTTCACTTTTACTTTAAATGGCCCATTCCCAAAACCATCATCGTCTATATAGTCCTCTGATTCATAAGTGCCTTTTGGTAATTTGCTTAGTTCCTTGCGGGCAAGTTTTTCTCCGTGATCTAACAAATAGTCTACTGAAGCTAGAACCATACTTTTTCCATGCTTCTCACATAATTCCTTCACTCGTTTTTCCCCTGTCTTAAGAGCAGCAACCTGTGCCCACATATCACCTAAGGATAACTCTGGGAATCGTACGTTTGCTTGAATCATGTCCACAATGGCTTGATTGATTTTCCCTTCATTAAAGAGCTTTACACATGGGAATTGCAGTCCCTCTTGAAAGATTTCCGTCGCATCATTACTGAAAGAGCCAGGGTCTTTCCCACCAACTTCAGTCCAATGTGCCTTGTTTGCAGAAAAAGCAACCAGTTCGCCATCACTAAAAATCGGCATTACGAGTCCTACATCTGAAAGATGGGAACCACCACCTCCGTAGGAATCATTAATAATAATGATATCTCCTTCCTTTAAATCAGCTGAACCAAACTTTTGAAGTGTCTGTTTCACCATAGCCGATAGCATGCCGATAAAGCCTGTTACTCCATTCCCTTGTGTTAATAGCTGACCCTTTGCATCGAGAAGACCACTCGCATAATCAAGAACCTCATAAATAATTGGACTCATCGATGTTTTTGCTAGTGCGATGAACATTTCATCCCCAATGGCGATTAAAGAATCCTTAACGATTTCTAATGTGAACGGATCAACTTTCGTTTGAAGTTGCGTCATTTTCACTCCCCCCCCGTATCAATGATTAAATTTCCATATTCATCTACAGTCAGTGATTGGCCAGGATATAGAACTGTAGAAGCTGAGGTTTCTTCAACAATCGCAGGTCCCGAAATCTGTACCTCTTTATTCAATAATTGTCTGTGATAGATATTCGTTTCTAACCAACCAACTTCCTCAAAATATACTTGGCGAGTTTCCTTAAGGGCCTGTTCAAGGCTTCCGCTACTTGCCGATAGCTTTTTAAGCTGAGGTTTCATTACCCTTCCAAAAGCGGTTAAATGAAGGTTCACAATTTCGGCCGGTGTTCCTTCTAATTTAAATGTATAATGTTGTTCGTGAAGATCAGCAAAATGATTCACTACTTCTAAAATGGTCTCTTCTGTCCACTGTCCACTTGGTACTGGTACCTTTACTGTATGCTCTTGTCCAAGATATCGAATATCTGCATATCGGGAAAATATGACTCTACTTTCGTCAATATCTTCTTCTTTAAACTGAGTAAGAGATTTCGCTTCTAGCGAATTCCACTCTTTATTCAATTCTTTTAGATCTACCTGCAGAAGTCTCTTAATATATGTTTGAATGTAGTCATGGCGCAGGTCTGTCATTAACATTCCCCATGCAGAAAACACGGGTGAAGCAACTGGAACAATTACTTTCTTGACTCCTAGTTCTTTTGCTAAAGCAGGGGCATGCATTGATCCTCCGCCACCAAATGCGACTAAACTGAAATCACGGGGATTATGTCCCTTACGAATCGAAATTAACTTTAACGCGTTTAGCATATTGGAATTCGCAATCCGAATAATACCTAGTGCTGCTTCCTCAACCGAAAGATCAAAATAATCAGCTACTTTTTCCTTAATCGCAGTTTTTACCTTATCTAAGTCAACTGCATAATCGAAATTATCTGGTGAAAGACGTCCCGTTACTAAATTAGCATCGGTTGTAGTCGGCTCGGTACCACCCTGACCGTAAGCAACTGGCCCCGGCAAAGCACCGGCAGATTGCGGACCAACCTTCAGAGAACCAGCATCATCAATCCAAGCAATGGAACCACCGCCATTTCCAATTTCGACGATATCTACAACCGGTACTTTAATGGGATAACCTGCATTACGTTCGTCTTTTTCAATGAAATACTCAGTAGAGACCTTGACTTCCCCTTTATTGATTAACGAACATTTTGCTGTCGTTCCGCCAATGTCAAAAGCGATAATATTGTCTTCTCCAATAATTTCACCAAGAACGGCTGCACCATATATTCCCGCAACAGGGCCGGATTCTACCATATTAATAGGAGTTTGCTTTGCGCGACTAAAGGTAGTTGTCCCTCCGTTAGATTGCATAATGTAATTTTGACTATGTGTCTCATTTTCGAGTAGCTTTGTATGTAAACGATTCACATAGGATGCAGCAATAGGTTTTACATATGAATTAAGAACGGCTGTATTTGTTCGTTCATATTCGCGCCATTCCTGAGTTACATCATGAGAGGCTGTAACAGCTACCTCAGGCCATAATTCTTGAATCATCTTTACTGTTTCAATTTCATGGACTGGATTCACATATGAATGAAGGTATGAGACAGCAATAGCTTCCACATTCTCTTTTTGAAAATATAAGATAATATCTTTCAATTGCTCTTTATTTAATCGAGAAACAACTTCTCCTTTGTAATTTAAACGTTCATCTATTTCTTGACGTAAGTATCGTTCAACAAATGGCTCAGGTTTTTTATATCGAACATTGAAAAGATCCGGCCTATTTCCTCTAGCAATCTCAAGAACGTCACGGAAGCCTTTTGTAGTAATTAAACCTGTTTTCACTCCTTTTCTTTCCGTTAATGCATTAATGATGACCGTCGTACCGTGGATAAATGTTTGAATGGCTGTTTGATCAATTTGACTTTTTTCAATAACATCGATGACACCTTTTTCAAAATTTGGTGGTGTGGTATGGCTTTTGGCTACACCAATTTCTCCATCTTCATTTACATAAACTAAATCGGTAAACGTTCCACCAATATCTGTAGCTACTCGCATTGACTAATTCCACCTTTCTATGAATAATCAAATTTTCTAGTATTACGTTTTATGAACGGACAAATTGAAGCATTGTCACAAGTGAGCGTTTCCTACTACAACTACCTTGATTCTTCCTGTTAAAAAATCACTGGGGTCAAGACACTAAGAAGTATCGCTTCCTCATTTGATGGGTTTTCAACAGTATGTGGAATCGTTGAAGGGAAATGAATAGAATCTCCTTTTCGAACTAAATACTCTTCACCTTCTAATTGAAAAACAACCATTCCTTCTACTACGTAATAAAACTCCTCACCAGGGTGGCCAAATTTCTGTGTTTGCTTTTGATTAGGTGTAAGCGTGACTAAGATTGGTTCTAGTAATCTACCAGCAAACTCACCATTCTTTCTTACATAAGTAAACTCTGAGCCTTTAATATTGAACGGATGATGTTCATTTGCCTTAACTACATATTTTTGATTCGATGTTTCTTCAAAAAATTCTGCCATTTTTGTGTTTAATGCATCCGCAATTTTCTTTAAGGATGTAATAGCTAGAGATGTAGTCCCCCTTTCAACCTGAGATAAGAAACTAATGGAAAGCTCTGTCCGTTCACTAAGATCCTTCAAAGTTAATCCCTTTTGAATTCTCAATTCCTTGATTTTTTTATTAATTTCTTCCATGTTAAACTCCTTTTAAGAAATACAGGAAAATTACACTGATACTGAAATTTAATTAAAGTATTACTTTAATTGATTATATAGTATCACATAACATTTAGAATCAAAAGAAGATTCAGTTAATATTTTAAAAATTTTTTAAAGAATCTAGGATAAGGTATTTTATTTAGCTTTGCACAAGTAGGAATAATAATTAAAAATTATATTTAATTCTAGAAATGCCATTCAACATGCCCTTGGATACCTTGAAAAAGTCCCATTGCTTCAACTAGATATTTTTCATAGACTATAAATGAATAAGAAAATAACAGAATAGATGATTTACTGGAGGGAAAAAATTGATAAAAGCGATAATTTTTGATTTTGATGGATTGATTTTAGACACCGAGACCATTTGGTATGAGTCTTATAAGGAAACAATGAAATCGTATAAATGTGACTTACCGTTAGAACAGTTTTCTAAATGCATCGGTTCAGATGATACGGCATTATACGCCTATTTCAAGGAGCAACTTGGAGATGATTGCGATATTCAAGAAATTGAAGATGCCGCTAAAACCTTTTATGAGAAAAAAATGACGGCACCCGTAGCCCGCGCAGGAGTAAAGGAATATTTAGAGGATGCTAAGAAATTAGGATACAAAATTTCCTTAGCAACAAGTTCGTCCAAAATGTGGGTAACGAATTATTTATCGCAATTAAACCTACTGCACTATTTTGACATCTTAATTACAAAGGATGATGTCGATAAAGTAAAGCCAGCACCAGATTTATACTTAAAAGCAGTGGATTCTTTAAACATTAATCCTTCTGAAGCCATTGCATTTGAGGATTCACTTAACGGTCTGCAAGCAGCACTTGCTGCAGGTTTAAAATGTGTCATCGTACCAAATCCCGTGACGGAACATCTTGCTTTTGAAAATCATCATTTACGTCTGCAGTCAATGGCAGATATGAGTTTGTCTGAGGTTATTAGAAAGGTAGAGTAGCAGTTCTTTGATTCCATTCCTATAGTTACGACCTCTAATGACCTTTTTTACAATAACCTTCTTTCCCAATATAATGTAGAAAAGACCCACTCTTCGTTTGTAACGATGTTGAGGGTCTTTTTTGTACTACTTAACTATTAATATGGAAAATTCACAATTAGAAATTTAACATTCAACTACATCCGATCCGATTTATAACCTATATTCAACAAGTTCCTTGTGCTTTGCATTCAGCTGATTACTAATTCTCTCATATACTTTCAACTTGTTTAAAAGTAATCCCTTTCTGCCAGCAATCATTCTTGTTACCTCATCCGAGCTAGGACCACCTTGGATTTTTCTTATTTCCACAAAATATTCTGGAGAAATGATCTTCTTCCACTCTTCTTCAGTTAACGCTACATCGAAATATTCCTTGATAATCTGATTAATTTCTTTACTATCCCAATCATAAAGTTCTTTTTTCTCTTTAACCGTGACTTTCGAAATATGGCTAGCTATAGAATGGGCTTTTCTGAATGGAATATCAAAATCTCGTGCTAATGTATCCGCTAATTCCGTAATTGTAATGCTAGATTTTCTGGCCATCTTTGCCATATGTTCTTTGTTTACCTTCAATGTGCTAATAACGGCATACATGAGTCTCAATACTCGATTTGCATTATTAAAGGCACGATATAAATGTGGCTGCAGATCATCCTCCGTATCAACAATATCACCAAAAGGGGTATTGTGAATCATGTTCATTGCAGCTAGAGCATCCCCATAGGCACTACTTGCGATTGAACGAGAATGCTCGATGGAAACTGGGTTTCTTTTTTGAGGCATAATACTGCTTATTTGTACATAAGGATCCGCCACAATAAATGAGCCGAATTCTCTTGTTACGTGTTGCAAAAAGTCCTGAATCCATCTACCCGTATTAACCATTAATGTCATCAATGATGTTGAGGTTTCTAATATATAATCAGCACCAGCAATTGAATCATAGGAGTTTTCAATCACACGATCAAACCCTAATAATTCACATGTTCGATCACGGCAGATTGGAAAGCCTGTAGTCGTTAAAGCAGCTGCACCAAGTGGTGATTGATTCACCGTTTCAAAAGCCGACCATAAGCGTTTAATATCTCTTTGCAATACATCATAGACGGCTAATAAATAATGACCAAGTGTCGTTGGTTGTGCTGGTTGTGTATGTGTATAGCCAGTCATATATGTTTCAATATGCATTTCAGATAGATCTAGTAACGCTTCGCTTAATTGGTAGGCATTTCTAAGCGTTGTGAGAAGATGCTCTCGCAATACTAATCGATACATTGCAACACCCATATCATTTCGACTTCGGGCAATATGAATTTTCCCTGCTAATTCTTCACCAATTACATCACCGATTTTTGCTTCCATCATAAAAAATAAATCTTCAAATTGTGGTTGATAACATAAAGAAGCCGTATCCGTTTTTGCCACTTTATTGATCCCATCTAGCATCACCTTTGCCTCTTCAACACTAATAATCTTTTGTTCAGACAACATAATCACATGTGCGCGATGAATATCAAACATAACATGAAATAAGTAATCCCTTTGGTCATTAAATACAGGCTTTAATAGCTCTTCGACATAAGTTTTTCCTGGAAAAACATTACCTTCCTCTTTAATAAATTCATCCAATTTATTCATGTTAACACTCCGATTTCGTTTGCATTATTATTTTACCTATTTCACAAATCTCACTAGTTATAACGATTGCTCAGCTTTTACACCGAAAAACTTATTGGAGATAAAGAGCACAAGTGCAATAAGAATGATTTGAAACATTCCATATGCTGCTGCTTGCCCCATGTTAAACATTCGCAGTTGGTTCATAATTTCAATTGAAATTGGTCGGTTCGATAAGGTATACAAGAGAACCGATGTTGGGAATTCACCTACAGATTCAACGAACGCAAGCAATGTTCCTGACATTACCCCAGGCATAATAATCGGTAATATCACCTTCCTAAATGTATAAAACCATTTAGCTCCTAAATTTCGGGAAGCTTCTTCCAATGAATCATCCAATTGCTCTAAAACAGCATTCGTAGAACGAACGACCAACGGAATATGCCGGACAAAATAGGCTAAAGGAAGAATCCAGAAAGTCCCGACTAAAATATTTCCGAATGAAAAGATATTTGGTTCATTGAAAGCAAATATTAAATTCATCCCGATAACCGTTGCTGGCAAGGCCCACGGAATCATGACTAGAATGTCGACAAAGCTCTTCCCTACAAATTTTCGTTTAACTAATAAGTAAGAGGCAAAAACACCAAACACTAAATTTCCAGCAGTTGCAAGGATAGCAAGCAATAAACTATTTTTGATTGGTTTCCATATATTTGGATCGTCTAATAATAGACGATAATTTTCAATGTTAAACACAGTCGGATATGTTTGCCATGTCCACGTACCATCTGGAACGAGAGATAGTAATAAAATAGTCAAATGCGGAAGCAATAATATAATAACAGCGATGACTCCAGATACAACAAGGATCCATTTAACAAACGGATTTTTCACCTCACTTCGATGGGCTCCTATTCCCTTTGTTGCCATTCGATAGTCCTTTCGATTCTGATACCATCTCATAAAAATTAGGAAACTAATCGATACAATGGATAAAATAACCGATTGGGTAGCGGCAATTTCCATATCCCCATTGATTTTGGAAAAATATATCTGTAAGCTTAACACCCGATAACCACCTGCAAGCAGGAATGGGGCACTAAATGAAGCCATTGATATCATAAATACAAGAAGGGATGCGGCAACAATAGCTGGTGTTAATAATGGAAAAGTAACTTTCCAAAACACTTTAAACTTACTCGCCCCTAAGTTATAGGCAGCCTCCTCTAAACTTGGGTCAATTTTATTGATGGCGGACGATACAGTCATGTAAAAATACACGTACATCGTATAGGCATGGACAATCAATATCCCCGATACTCCCCCAAGCTTAAAAGGAACCTTTTCTAAACCAAACAAGTCCTTAATGCCATTAGGAATTAAACCCGTTTCACCATATAAAAACATAAATGCCATTACACCTACCAGTGAAGGTAAAACCATTGGCATGATGGCTGCCGTTGAAAAGAAACTCCTTCCAGGAAAGTCATATCGATTAAAAATGATTGCCAATGGAATCCCTATTAAAGCACTGACAAATACACTTAAAAGAGAAATATAAACTGAATTCCACAAAGCCTCTAAATTTGTTTTTGATTCTTGAACAAAAAAGTCAGAGTAATTCGCAAATGTAAAAGTTTCTCCCTGATATAAGCTCTCGATCAATGTCTTAATGGATGGATAAAGAACATAGGCAATTAAAATCAATAAGATTGGAATTAATAATAAAATCGTTAGACGATTATTCCTATTTTTTATCATTTTATTTCACCGCTTATCTTTGGAATAATACGGATACTTTCTTCCGGAAGATTGATCCAAACATTCGTGCCTTTTTGAAGATGTGACAAATCATTCGAATTTAACATATTTACTTTGAGCATCAAACCATTTACATTGACTAACACTTCAATCATTGAACCAAAAAATTGAATCAGCTCAAGCTTCCCTTCCAGCGCATTCACGCTATCAAATCGATTGGGTGATAGTTTAATAGATTCGGGTCTAATTGAAAGAACAACATCCTCGTTTTCCTTAGGTTCTCGGTAATTAAATGGGGTATGGTTCACATGTAACCTTTTAGATCCATCTAGGATACTCACTTCAATCGTTTGCTCGTCTGTTTTTTCTATTTTCATTGGGATAAAGTTAATTTCCCCTATGAAGCTAGCAACAAAATCATTGGCTGGTTCATTATATATTTCTGAAGGAGTCCCTACTTGATGACAAACCCCAAAATTAAAGACGGCAATGCGGTCACTCATTGATAAAGCTTCTGCTTGGTCATGTGTCACGTAAATCGTTGTTATATGATAATCACGTTGTAGTCGCAAAATTTCTGTTCTCATTTCATCCCGTAATTTTGCATCTAGATTACTTAACGGTTCATCCAATAAGAGAATTTCGGGTTCAATTACTAATGCCCTTGCCAGTGCGACACGTTGCTGCTGCCCTCCACTTAATTGACTCACTTGACGATCACTATATTTTTCTAAACGAACTTTCTCTAGTACTTCTTTAACTCTCTTTTTTATTTCACTTGATGCGACTTTTCTAACTTTTAATCCGAATGCTACATTTTCGAAAACCGTCATATGAGGAAACAAGGCATAGTTTTGAAAAACCATGCCTGTATTTCTTTTTTCGGGAGGAACACGCGTCATGTCCTTTTCTCCAAAACGAACAACACCTTTAGATGGATAATAAAAACCGGCAATCATTCGAAGAGTTGTCGTTTTCCCACAGCCACTTGGTCCTAAAAAGGTAAAAAACTCCCCTTCGTTTATTTTTAAATTTAGCTGATCTACAGCAACGACTTTTCCAAAGGCTTTTTGGACGTTTTCGAGATTAATAGACGCCATTTCTAGTTCACTTCCTATTCTTTTATCTGTTTATCGCCATTTTTAATATTTTCATCCCAGTATTTCATCCATTCATCCGATTTACTTTGGAATACTTTCCAATCAATATCCATCTCTTTTATTTCTGTATTTTTAATCCAGTCTGGTAAATCGGTTACATCATTTCTCGTCGGAATACGATAATGTTCTTCCGCTAAAATTTTTGCTGCCTCAGGTGTATTGACAAATTCATAGAATGCTTTTGCTGCCTTTGGATGTGGAGCGTTCTTTATCATCGCTATACCTTCTGTTAAAACAGGTGTACCACTTTCAGGAATAATAAACTCAAATGGGTATTTCTTTTGTTCTTTTAACATAACAACATCAGGCATATCCCAAACAGTGACAGTCCCTTCCCCTTTGGCCACTTTGTTGTACATCATTTCTGGATTAGCCGAATATTCTTTTGTATTGTTATCCAGTTTTTTCAACCATTCATAGCCTTTAGCAGGATCTTGAGAATCTTTAAAATCACGATAAATCATCGCTGAAAAAATGGTTCTCATTGTCCCAGAAGCTAGTGGATAACGAATAATAACCTTATCCTTCCATTTTGGATCAAGAAGATCATCCCAATCTTTTGGTGCATCTTCTTTTTTCAGAAGCTTAGAGTTATACATAATCACTTCCGGTGTTTGACTCGTACCAGTCCAGTACCATTCAGGATCATGGAAACCTTCTTCGAGCGTCTTCGCATAAGACGGTTCATAAGGCTCTAATAGATCTTCTTCTTTAGCTTGATCAAAGCTTGTCGAAGGTGCTCCCCACCATATATCTGCCTGAGGATTATTTTTCTCTGATCGGACACGGTCCAACACCTCTTGTGAGCCCATGTCGAGCCATTCTACATCAATTCCATATTTATCCTCAAACAGCTTTTCAAATTGACCTAAAATATCTTTTCCATGTGGTGAGTAAACAACAATTTTGTCTTCTAAATCTTTTGCTTTTCCCTTATTAGTTCCGGAGCTTTTTTCTCCGGAGCTACATGCTGAAAGAATCAAGGTTGCAGATAATGATAATGTTGCTAATAAAGAAACAAATTTTTTCTTCTTCATAATTCTCCCCCCGTTTATGAATGCGTTTTGTCAAAA
>NZ_NAZB01000025.1:0-21800 GCF_003055045.1 Heyndrickxia sporothermodurans | reverse complement strand
GTTCAGTTTTCAAAGATCAATCATTACTTCCTTTTAAGAAGCAACTTTATAATTCTACCATTTTAAAAGTTTAATGTCAACAACTTTTTTGAATTTCTTTTTCTCTCTCAGAAGCGACATTTAATATCTTAACATCTGATTGAACTGTTGTCAACAACTTTTCTTATTTATTTCCGGTTATCTTAACCAGTTTTTATATAATACCACCCATTTCATACTAGGTCAATAGATTATACATGGTAATTCCGCCCAATTTTAATATTGCAATGCTTTGCGGCATTTATTACATTGCTATATAAAAATAACCAACCCCGATATGGAGTTGGCCTCATATTATCTATCTCATTTAATAGAAACGATATTACTTTCCTTCATTTTAACTAAACCTTCTTTTTCTAATACTACTTGCTCACCTTCGATAAGATTGGTGAATACAATTGAAGTTATAATAGAAGGTACTTTTTCTTTTAGGAATTCAAGATCCACTTTTAATAATGGTTGTCCCACTTCTACACAGTTGCCTTCGTTAATTAGCATCTCGAAACCTTCACCTTTTAGATTAACTGTATTGATTCCGACATGGATTAAGATCTCTCTGCCTCCATCTGACATAATACCTAGGGCATGTTTTGTCGGAAACACATTGATGATTTTCCCTTTCACTGGAGATACAATCAGCCCTTCTAATGGGAGGATTGCAAATCCATCACCCATCATTTTATCTGAAAATACTAGGTCTGGAACTTCAGTGATGGGTTTTAGTTCTCCCTCAGCTGGCGATACGATTACTTCATTATTAGATTGAAGAACTTCCACTTCTTTATCTGGAATAATTACTGTTTTATGAAGTCTTTTTCCAGACATAATATCTTTCATTTGCGACTTAATAGTATCTGATTGAGGGCCAAACATTGCTTGAATGTTATTTCCAACTTCTAAAATACCGGCTGCTCCTAATTTTTTCAGACGTTTCTTATCTACATCTTTAATATCATTTACCGAAACTCTAAGGCGTGTAATGCAAGCATCTAAATGAGAAATATTTTTCTGTCCACCCATTGCCTCAAGAATATTAAATGCAAGATCTCCTTCTTGTCCTTGAGTTACTGATTCAAAATCTTGTTCCCCCTCATCATCTTCTCTACCAGGAGTCTTGAGATTAAGCCTCACAATCGCAAATCGAAAAACAACATAATAAATAACTGCAAAACACAATCCTAACAGAATGGCCACCCACCAGTGCTCTTTCCCAGGAAGTATACCAAATAGTAGAAAATCAATTGCACCCCCTGAGAAGGTATAACCTAAATGCACCTTGAGCAAGGCTAATATTGCAAATGATAGACCATCCAATACTGCATGAAAGAAAAATAACAACGGTGAGACAAACAAGAAAGAAAATTCAAGCGGTTCCGTAATCCCTGTTAAGAATGAGGTTAAAGCAGCTGAACCAAGTAACCCTGCGACCAACTTTTTCTTTAAAGGTTTTGCAGTATGGTACATAGCTAAAGCTGCTGCTGGAAGACCAAACATCATGACCGGGAATTCGCCACCCATAAAATAGCCCGCAGTAAGTTTTACATTATCCTTTAATTGTGCAAAGAAAATCGTCATATCACCGTGGACGATATTGCCAGCAGCCGTCTTATATGAACCGAATTCATACCAAAACGGTGCATGGAAAATATGATGGAGTCCAAACGGAATGAGCAAACGTTTAATGAACCCGAAACAGAATGCGGCAATATAAGTTCCGTTTCCCAATAGCCAATTTGAAGCACTGTTCATACCATGCTGAATCGGCGGCCAAATAACTAGCAATAAGAGACCTGCAATTAACGAAGCGACCGCAGTTACAATCGGAACGAACCGTTTCCCTGCAAAGAAACCAAGAAAAGCTGGCATCTCGATTTTATGGAACCTGTTATAACAGAAAGCTGCAAGCAAACCGATAATAATCCCACCAAATACACCTGTTTGTAATGTAGGAATTCCTAAAACATTCGCATACCCAGGATCTTTCTCTACCAATTTGGCAGTCACACCGGCCCAGGTACTCATCACCTGATTCATAACCAGGTAACCTACAATAGCTGCAAGCCCAGCCGCACCATCTCCCGCCAAACCAATAGCAACACCAATAGCAAAAATTAGCGCTAAATTTCCGAAGACAATACTACCCGCATCCGCCATAACACTGGCAATCAACTGAATCCAGTAAGTGTCTAAAAACGGTAAATAGTCCAGTGTTGTTGGCTGCTGTAGCGCATTTCCAAAACCCAACAATAATCCTGCAGCTGGTAAGAGGGCTACCGGGAGCATTAATGCTTTACCGATCTTTTGTAAAACACCAAAGATTTTCCTAAACATTGTAAATCCACCTTTGTCTTTTAACTTTTAATCATAATCTAAACAACTAGAAATAAATTTTTACAACAAAAAAGGCATCGATAAAAAAGATAGAAATGAGTATAGGAATATATTCTCCTTAAAATCCTCACTTCAATATCTTCTCTACTCATGCCTGATCGGATCAGTAACACGTATAAAAGAATGTTACTTTATTTTATTTTGTATTCGCTGTAAATGCATCGTTAAATATACTGCTTCCGCATCAAATACTGGTTTCTTCAATGTATGTTGCATGATCTTGATAAGTTTCCAAGCAAGATTATAACACAAAGGGTATTCTTGTTTTAAAAAGGATGTAATTTTTTCTGGCTCATTCACTTTTTCTCCGTTTAATACACGATCAATTGTATATCTTAGGTGGCGAACCAGTCTCATATAATTCACTTCATCCTTGTCTAATTTTATGCCAAATTGATCCTCAATTGTAGCAATTAATTTAGAGATTAATTGTGAATATTGGTTAATCTCCGATAAATTTTTATTTGTCACTGCACTATGAATATGCAAAGCAATGAAACCAATTTCTCCTTCTGGGAGCTGAATATTAGCTGTATCATTAATCATCTCTACTACTTCACTAGCAATTACGTATTCTTCTGGGTACAACACTTTTGTTTCCGAATTAAACGGATTTTTAATGGCCAGCCCTTTCATTAAACGATTAATCGCGAATAATATATGATCCGTTAATGCAATATGGATATGCTCATCCAAATAAGCTTCCGTTCGTTTCCTTATTAACTCGATCGCAGATATGATTACTTCAAGTGTGTCCTCATCAATAAATGGAAGAAGCTTCTTATATTGGATCTGTTCAACTTCACCTTTTAATAAAAACAGTTTTTCCGCTTCTTGTTTTGAAATGGAACTCCCCTTTTTCCGGTTAAAGCCAATTCCTTTACCAATAAGTACTACTTCCTCATATTTTGAATTAGAAGCAATAACGACATTATTATTAATAACTTTTACTACTTCAAACGCTTCCATAATATTCTCCTAAAGTCCGACAAATTCCGTCATTATTTCTTTAGTTTACCTAAAATAGTAAGGGATATCAATTAAAAGAGAGCCCCAAGTGAGGCTCTCCGCAATTTTTACAAAATAAAGATAAAGTATAGGATAAAGATAAAAAAGAAAACATACATCACCGGGTGAATCTCTTTCCATCTTCCTTTTAACAACATAGTAATTGGGTAGAAAATAAAGCCGATTCCAATTCCTGTTGCTATCGAATAGGTCATTGGCATCATAATGATTGTAAAAAATGCAGGAACAGCAATTTCGAACTTTTTCCAGTCAATTTCATTTAGTGATGATACCATTAACACTCCGACAACAATTAAAGCAGGTGCGGTTACAGGTGAAGTGATCACACCTAAAACCGGGAAAAAGAAAAGGGAAAGTAAAAACAATATAGCAGTAATGACACTGGCAAATCCCGTTCTTGCACCAGCTGCAACTCCAGCAGTCGACTCGATATATGCAGTCGTTGTTGATGTCCCTAAAATAGAACCAATGACCGTTGCAGATGAATCAGCAAATAAAGCTCTCCCTGCACGAGGTAATTTATTATTTTTGATTAACCCTGCTTGATTAGCGACTGCAACCATTGTGCCCGCTGTATCAAAGAAATCTACAAATAAGAAAGTTAAAACGACAACTAACATTTTTACTGTAAAAAGGTCACTAGTATGGTGGAATAATGTTTCGAATGGTGCTCCAAAGGTTGGGGCAATACTTGGTACGGCACCAACAATTTTATGTGGCACATCTATTAATCCTACAATCATCCCAGCAACTGTTGTTAAGAGCATTCCGATAAAAATAGCACCTTTCCAACCTCTTGTCATCATAATAATCGTGATAACAATTCCAAAAATAGCTAAAAGCGTGTTTCCATTCGTTAAATCCCCAAGTCCAACTAGTGTAGCATCATTATCAACGATGATTTCTGCATTACGAAGTCCAATAAATGTAATGAACAAGCCAATCCCCGCGCCAACGGCTAATTTTAATTCAACAGGAATGGCATTAATGATTTTTTCTCGAAATCCGAATAAAGTTAAAATGACAAAAATAATTCCTGAAAACAGAACACCAGTTAATGCTTGTTGCCAAGACATACCAAGTGTTAGTACGACCGTATAAGCAAAAAATGCATTTAATCCTACGCCAGGTGCAAGTGCGATTGGATATTTCGCTAAAAATGCCATGATTAATGTACCGACAGCAGCTGCAAGCGCTGTTGCCACAAATACAGCTCCAGAATCCATACGCAAAGCATCTGGGAAATCTTTTACAGAAGATAATGACAATGTTAACGGATTTAAAATTAGAATATATGCCATTGATAAAAACGTTGTGATCCCACCAATGATCTCACGTCGATAATTCGTCCCTAGTTCATCAAATTGAAAATATTTTTTCATTGTCTCTCCCCCCATCGATAGATAACGGAAATAATAAACGCCCCGAACAAATTTGTTCGGAGCGTTGACCTTAAGGTTGAGAAAAAATTATAGGCGGAAAAAGTCGAGATTCCACACCTGTATCTCATAACCTCGTAGTCAAGCTATTTACGGCAGCTTGGTAGAAACTTATCAGGCCATATCCCCGAAATTATACGATGTTTACTATTTAATTTATAAATATAGTTTATATAGTTTTAAAGCACTAGTCAATACAAAAACGAATAATATTAATTATTTCCAAATTAATGTTCGTATATTGTAAATGTTTTGCTTGTCTAGGCCGGATAAGGCGCCTTCACTTTTCTTATTTCCATTCTACTTTAAAGGTTCGGGGTATTGTCCTTTTTGAGCAACCAAAACTAATCAAAATAAGCGGATATTTTCCGGTTATACAGCAGAATAGAGCTCGAATTGGGGGAAATAAGCGGAGTTTTTCCGCTTAAGCAAAGCAAATTTACTCATTTTCACGTTTTTCGAGTTAATAGTCGGAATCTTTCCGGCTATTTAGGATATTTTCAGTGCTATTTTCTTAATTAAGGGGAATTTTTCCGCCTATTTTTCAAACTCAATTTAGCGTCTAATGAACTTGTACCATTTCTCCTTTAATTAACAAAAGCTTGAGAAAAAAATCCCAAGCTTTTGTGCTAATTATATTGTTATTCAATCCTACGAAATCTTACGGTTAAACCACTGATACAACTGCCTTCCCAGCACTTTTAATCATTTGAATGTTAGATATCTACTCCCACTCAATCGTTGCAGGTGGCTTAGATGTAATATCATACACCACACGATTCACATGGCTAACTTCATTAACGATACGTGTTGAAATAAGTTCAAGTACATCCCATGGAATGCGTGCCCAGTCAGATGTCATTCCATCGATTGAAGTAACGGCGCGAATGCCAATTGTGTAATCATACGTTCTTGTATCTCCCATAACCCCTACACTGCGAATGTCAGGAAGAACGGTGAAATATTGCCATATTTCTCGATCAAGGCCAGCCTTTTTAATTTCTTCACGTAAAATATAATCAGATTCACGAACAATTTCTAACTTTTCTTCAGAAATCGCTCCAAGCACACGAATACCTAAACCAGGACCTGGGAATGGTTGTCTCCAAACAATGTCATCAGGAATTCCTAGTTCTGTTCCAAGTGCACGAACCTCGTCTTTAAACAATGTATTTAACGGTTCAATCAACGTAAATTGCATATCTTCAGGAAGACCGCCGACATTATGATGTGACTTGATTGTTTGTGCAGTAGCTGTCCCACTTTCGATAATATCGGTATACAATGTTCCTTGTGCAAGGAATTCAATACCTTCAAGTTTTGTCGCTTCATCATCAAATACGTAAATAAATTCATTACCGATAATTTTACGTTTTTTCTCTGGGTCAGATACTCCTTCGAGCTTTCTCAAGAAACGGTCTTTCGCATCGACTTTGATGACATTCATATGAAAGCCTTCGGCGAAAGTTTTCATAACACTTTCTGCTTCCCCTTTACGCAATAAGCCATGATCAACGAAAATACATGTTAATTGATCACCTATTGCTTTATGGATAAGAACGGCTACTACAGAAGAATCTACTCCGCCGCTAAGTGCGCAAAGAACTTTCTTATCTCCTACTGTTTCACGGATTTTTTCCATTTCAATTTCAATAAAGTTCTCCATTGACCAATCCGCAGAACAATGACATACATCAAATACAAAGTTTCTTAAAATATCATTTCCGTATTGTGAATGTTGGACTTCCGGATGGAATTGCACAGCATATAACGAACGATTTTCATCACTCATCGCTGCAATTGGACACGAAGGGCTGACAGCATCGACAACAAAACCTTCAGGTGTTTCTGTAACAAGATCCCCGTGACTCATCCATACAACTTGTTCGTTTGGAAGATCTTTAAAAAGTCCCGCAGATGGTTGAACATTGATTTTTGCTTTACCATATTCTCTATGAGTAGCAGGCTCAACTTTTCCACCGAAATGTTTGGTCATCAATTGCATACCGTAGCAAATGCCAAATACCGGAATTCCTAAATCGAAGATTGCTTCATCACAGCGAAATGAATTTTCATCATACACACTATTAGGCCCACCGGAGAAAATAATGCCTTTTGGATTCATCTTTTTAATTTCATCTACCGTAATGGTATGTGGGTGTAGTTCACTATACACACCAAATTCACGAATTCTTCTAGTAATTAATTGATTGTATTGACTGCCAAAATCAAGGACGACAATCATTTCTTGTGTTATTTCAGGCATATCGATTCCCCCAACCTAAGTTTTTTCTTAATCATATTTTCCCCTATTAGTAAGGAAACTATATCAGCATATCGATTGAAAAATACAAAAAAACTAGAACTCCACCTCAAATAAATTAAGAAGGCAGAATTCTAGTTTCAAAGCATAACTAACTACATCATTATACAATAATGATGACAATTAATAGAATCACACTGCCTTCATAGTTAAATCATTCACGGTGATTTAGTAGAGACTTCTGGACCATATTTCCAAAATTATATGAAGCACTATTTTTTTAATTGTCATCATTTTATACTTGTTTAAACATACGGTCAACCCGTTGTCTTTTTAATTAAATTTTCCCACAATTCCCGAGTCTGTTCCCAATCAATCTTGATATTTTCTCCCCGATAAATATTTCTCTCATATTGTTCGGTTAATTGATACATCGTCTCTGTTCCAAAGTAATTATCCACATTTCTTGCGTATTCCCTCAATGTTTGACCTGTTTCTTTTCGCAAGCCAAATCTCTCTAACTGTTTTAAAAGTGACAAATAGGCTTTCGAGAACGTTTCCGTGTCATTTCTTGCTCGGTATTTCCAAATAAGAATGTAAGGTAGCCATTTGCTGCGCTTTAAATAGATAAAACCCGAAATCAGCATAACAATGATGATACTAATAACGATGAACATCCAATGGTCTTGGAAAACTTTCGTTGTTTTTTCCCACAAGTTTGTAAATGAAAATCCATCTGAACTGGTCGTTTCATTATCTGCCTCTTGTTCTTTTTGCGGTTTCTTTTTAACTTCTTCCTCTTTTGGTGTAGTAGAGGCAGCCTGTGCCTTTGTAGTCAGATCATTATTGAAAACAGAGTTATTTACAAAGCCCATCGTCGGCTCAAAAGGTACCCAGCCTACATTTGGAAAAAAGACTTCAACCCATGAGTGTGCATTATTATTGGTTACTTTATAAATATTTTGCGAAACACCCTCCGACCCTTGATATTCACCTGATGAGTATCCTTTGACCCACCTGGAAGGGATTCCAATTGAGCGAAGCATCGTAACCATAGAAGTAGAAAAGTTATCACAATATCCTCTTAGTGTTTCAAATAAAAATTGATCTACATAATCTTGATTCTCTTTTGGAATTCCTACATTTTTCTTATCATACTTATATTTACCGGATTGCAAATATCCTTCGATTGCCTTTGTCTTATCGTACCAATTCGTTTTATCCTTTGTTAATTCCTCCGCGAGATCCTTTACACGCTTCGGAAATTTTTCTGGTAACTGAATATAACGCGGATCAAATTGTGCATTCTTACCAGTTATTTGACTCATTTTTTTTATGCTATATCGTTGAAGTTGATAAATTACCATGTAATCCCTTATATACAAGGGATCATTATTTTGAATAGCTGTAATTTTTTCTGTCGCATCATTTACTGAGAAGGCATCCTCCTTCTCCGGGTCAATACCAGATGGTTTATTATATAAAATATTTGTAAATCCATACGTATGAACAAGATTCGGGCTTCGTTGTTCTAGCGTAATTGAAGCGGATTTGGATTTTTTCCTATTTTCCTTCTCGTCTTTTGAAGATGGTACCAAACCTTTATTTAACGAAATCGGAATATCGTCCTGCATTCGATAGGTGGATGTTGCATCTGGTTTAGATGTTTTCCATCCCTTCCCTGTGTATAAGTCTTTTGTTTCCATTCTCCAATATTGACGCGATTCTGCTACAACCCTAAACACAACCGTATCATCACCTTCAAAGGGCCCGCCCAACTTAGAATCATCCACACGATAGCCAACTTTTTTTACGCTTGATCTTATTCCTTCTTTATTCCCATTCTTGTCCGCTCCAGCATAGGATTTCAAATAAGGAACAGGATCTGGCCATATAGGAGAGGCTTTAGGGGCAATAAGGGCTATGAAAATACTGCCAATAATCATTACGGACAGAGGGACCATCCATTTTGTCATTAACTTTTGCGTAGACCGTACATTTTCTCTTTCGACAAAACGTTGAAAAAATAACATACCTAATAGAACAAATCCAAAAAAAACCGTTCTTACAATCGCAAACTTACTATTGTATGGAGTAAATGTATCAAGGACCGTTATGTAAACAATGGTCATCACAAAAAATAGAAATACATTTCTCCTTACGATCACCCAATATCTTAGCAAATACATAATTAGCCATAGCAAAATAAAAAACAACATTGTCCTGAACTCATTAGTGAGTTGACTCCAATTTCCGGCGAATAATAGACCGATATTTTTCATGATATCAGTTAACAAAATACTTACCCACTCTATTCCAAAAATTGGTTTGTCAAAGAAAATATGATGTAACGAAAAGGATATAAAAATGATTTTTAAAACGAACACTGGGAAAAATGGAGCGTTAAATACGTACAAAATAAATGAAAGGATTATAAATATAATAAACAAAGATGTATTTCCCGTATTTGCAACTTCCTTTAAAGGATAGATCCATTCTAGTAAAAGAAAAAAACTAAAAAGATATAAAATCAGTGAAAGACCTTTGTTATTTTCCCTTATCGTCATCTTTGTTTCACCCCCGTTAAAGCCGAGCGGAAATCCTTTTCATGAAGGAAATTTACAAACACTCCATAACGAGTGGCAATCGAACTTAATTGGTATTCGTCATCAAGAAATGGTTCGTTATCATTTTTTACGACAAAAATAATCACCGTTCCAGTTCTTTGCACATGTTTCCTTACCATATCAACTAACGCCTGTGTTAAATTAGAAGTGATAATTAATAAGGAAGCTGATCGTTGATAGAATGCTGACTCGCCATCCAAAATACTAGAAATATGGACATTACTATCCGCTTTTACTTTAGCTAAATGATGGAATAGTTGCTGTCTATACTCCTCTCCTCCCCTAATTGGGAAAATGGTACGCTCCTGTCCAATTGAGTAAAACCCTATTTGACCACCATGTTGAATAATCGTGCGAATGATTGATGCAGAAAATTTCACACATTCCTCAAACGATGAAGAAGGTGAGCGATCTAAAATAATGGATACATCATTCGATTGGCGCTCCTCAAATTCTTTCGTTTTCATCTCATTTATTCTCGCTGTCGCCTTCCAATCAATCCATGTGAAACGATCACCCGGTTCATAATTTCGTATTCCCGCAACCATTGATGTATCATTTTGAATTTTTATTTGAGATGCTGTAGCTCCTTGCTCATATCTACTTTCAAAAGAGCGGTAAATAATATCCGAAAAGGCAGGATAAACTAGTATCGATTTCTCCAAAGAATAATCCTTTTCCTTTTCAAATAAGCCAATAGGATCGCCAATTTTGACATATATTTTATCAAAATGGTGTTCTCCTCTCGGTAAATTAGGCATACTGTACTCAAGTTGAATATGTTTTTTGAAACCTGGAAATACAATTTGCTTCCCATTCTCCTTAGAAAGACTTGAAGTGTTATTGATGATGAGAAAAAAGAGTGGGAATGAATATTTTCTATTTATTTTTATGACGACATTAAGATGTTCCCCGGCTAAATAAGTATCTTTATTAAATGTTCTTTCGATTACCAAATCTCCAAGAGGGTAAAAGGCAATACATAATGCATAGAGAGCGAAGGGGACAAAACTGAAAAATAGGAACCAGCTAACAAAGCCACCTTGAAACATGGCATAGGAGAAAGTTAATAGAATAAAAATAAGAAGAAGAATTAGTTTCCCCCATGTTTTTAATTTTGTTTTCATCATTATCTCACTGCCCTTTGAACGGGAACCTGTACAAATTTAATTACTTCTTTTACAATATCTTCTGCTGTTTTGCCGCCATATTTAACCTCGGATTTAACAATAATTCGATGCGAAAACACGAATGGGGCTAAATATTGTACGTCGTCAGGAATAATGAAATCTCGGCCATGTAATAAAGCATAAGCTTGTGATGCTTTCATTAATGCGATTGATCCACGAGGACTTACCCCTAGGTAAACATTCGTATGATTCCTAGTGTAATGTGCTAGTTCTACAATATATTGTTTAAGTGTTTGATCGACATACACTTCTTTTACTTCATCTTGTAATTCCACTAATTCGGAAAGAGTAATTACCGAGTCTAAACGGTCAATCGGTGCTTGTTTTTGTGTTCTATCTAATATATCTATTTCTTCATTTATATTTGGATACCCCATTTTCATTTTTAAAAGAAAACGATCTAACTGAGCCTCTGGTAAAGGGTATGTACCTTCATATTCAATCGGGTTTTGTGTTGCCATAACGAAAAACGGTCGCTCCAATTGTCTTGTATTTCCGTCTACTGTGACACTGCTCTCCTCCATTCCCTCAAGTAAAGCGGATTGTGTTTTCGGAGATGTACGGTTTATCTCATCAGCGAGAATAATATTTCCCATAATTGGACCTGGTCTATATTGGAATTCAAATTCTTTCGGATTATATATTGATACTCCGATCACATCGGAAGGCAATAAGTCTGGTGTAAATTGGATTCTCTTAAAGTTGGCATTTACTGATTTGGCCAATGCTCTTACCATCATTGTTTTTCCAACCCCTGGAACATCTTCTAATAAAACATGCCCTTCAGCTAATAACGCAACAAGACTGAGTTCCGCCACATCTGATTTCCCAATCATTACTTTTTCGATATTATTTATAACTTGCTTTAATTTTGGATGAAAAATGGTATCTTTCATTCGAATCCCCCTATTATCTCTATCAATGTAGTCTGGAAAATTTTAAAATTTCTTATTATTTTTAGCATACTATGAATTGGGATGAAGAAAAAGAGTTGAACGAAAAAATTCCTAGACTTTTTCCTTTTTTTTATAGGGTTTTGAGAATAAACAATGGTCCGTTCCTTTCCGCTGCAGGCACTTGCTTTCTGCGGGGCTGGCGATGAGCCTCCTCGTCGCTCCGCTCCACTCTGTGCTTTTAATACGTTTAAAAAACAATTTTTAAAAGAACCTAATATAATAAAAAAAGAGCCCCTTAGGACTCTTTTTTATTTCCAAAAATCATCAAATATTGTGATTGGCATGTGTCGTTTATGTTCGGATTTTTGATATAGTTTTTCAATGGTTTGTTGTGCTTGCTCTGAAACCTTTTTTCCTTCTAGGTAATTATCAATTTCGTCATAGGTGACGCCTAATGCACTTTCGTCTGACAATTGCGGCCGTTCATCTTCAAGGTCAGCTGTTGGTGTCTTTAAGTATAAATGCTCTGGGCATCCTAGTTCTTTGAGCAGCATTCTACCTTGACGCTTATTTAAGCGAAAGATAGGTACGAGATCCGCTCCGCCGTCTCCATATTTTGTATAAAATCCTGTAAGGTTTTCAGCTGAATGATCGGTACCAAGAACAACGCAATTTTCCATGGCGGCAATACTATACTGTGCTTTCATCCGCTCTCTTGCTTTTTCATTACCTTTTGCAAAATCAGATAAGATAATGCCTGCTGCTTTCAATGAAGCTTCACTTGCATCGACAGCAGCTTTAATGTTTACTGTTATAGCTTTAGTGGGGTTAATAAATGTAATTGCATCCTCCACATCTGCTGCATCCTTTTGAACACCGTACGGAAGCCGAACAGCAATAAATTTATATTCATTATTCCCAGTTTCTTTACGCATCTCATCAATCGCTAGTTGCGCTAGTTTTCCTGTTAAAGTAGAATCCTGGCCCCCTGATATACCTAAAACAAATCCTTTAAAAAAGGGATATTTCGATAAATAATTTTTAAGGAAATCTACACTCTTTCGGATTTCCTCATGGGCATCGATTGTAGGACTCACTTTCATGTTTTCAATGATTCTTCTTTGTAGCTCATCCACTTCGCATTACCTCCATTATCTTTTTTATTTTTTCATATGGGCAATCTTTTCACGAACGTCCTCAATATTTTTAATTTTGTTATCCCAACATTTTTGGCTAAGATCAACTGGATATTCGTGGGGATTAAGTGAGCGTTTGTATTCTTCCCAGAGTAATCCTAAGCTTTCTTTCGTGTAGCCTTGTATTTCTTTTAATTCCGGTAATCGATAGACTAATTCCCCATTTACAAAAATATCATGTTGTAAATCTTTCGCTTCAAAATCAGTTACAGTTTTACTTATATATGTGTGCACGGGATGGAACATTTTTAGCTTTTCTTGAGATTGTGGATCTTCATCCTGCATTGCAATATAGTCACCTTCAGATTTATTCGTATTTGTATTAATAATTCGATAAACCTTTTTTAAACCAGGTGTCGTCACTTTTTGCGCATTTGATGAAATTTTAATGGTATCTTGCATCACTCCATTTTCATCTTCAATGGAAACCATTTTATAAACCGCGCCTAATGCCGGCTGCTCGAAAGCAGTGATTAACTTTGTCCCTACTCCCCACATATCAATTTTGGCTCCTTGGGACTTCATATGGAGGATTGTATACTCATCTAAGTCGCTTGATGCGACAATTTTCGCGTCTGGGAACCCTGCTTGGTCTAACATTTTTCGTGCTGCTTTTGATAAAAACGCCATGTCTCCGCTATCTAATCGAATACCAATAAAATTAATTTTATTCCCTAATTCTTTTGCAACTCGTATAGCTGCTGGGACACCCGATTTCAACGTATCATATGTATCCACTAAGAATACACAATCCCGATGGCTTTCTGCATATTTATGAAAAGCTGTATAATCATCACGATATGCTTGTACCATCGCATGGGCATGGGTACCTGAAACAGGGATTCCAAATCGTTTACCCGCTCGAACATTACTTGTTGAATCAAACCCGCCGATGTAGGCAGCTCTTGTTCCCCACACAGCAGCATCCATTTCATGTGCTCTGCGCGTACCAAATTCCATTAATATTTGGTCACCAACTACATTTTTAATTCTCGCTGCTTTCGTTGCAATCAATGTTTGGTAATTCACAATATTAAGCAAGGCGGTTTCAATTATTTGCGCTTGTGCCAAAGGTGCTTCCACATGAATTAAAGGTTCACTGTCAAAAACGATTTCCCCCTCTTTCATCGACCGAACGGTTCCTGTAAAGCGCATTTCACTTAAATATTGTAAAAATTCCTCATCATAGTTCAATTCTTCACGTAAATATTGAATATCTGTTTCAGAAAAATGAAAATCACGTAAGTATTCAACAATTCGTTCTAACCCCGCATATACTGCATACCCATTGTCGAAAGGAAGCTTCCTGAAAAAAACTTCAAATACCGCTTTTCGTTCATGAATACCGTCATCCCAATATGTTTTTGCCATATTGATTTGATATAAATCCGTATGCAGTGCAAAACCGTCGTCCTTATATAACTTTACCATTTAACCCCACTCCTTATTTACCCTAAAAGAGTACCTTCGCACCCAATGTATTTTTAAAATGTTCTAATGCCCATTGATGGCCTGTATCATTAAAGCTCGCCACAGCGTTCCCATGAACAACTATTTTGTATCCTTTATTATAAGCATCTACAGCCGTATGCAATACACAAATATCCGTACAAACGCCACATAAATGTAGTTCTTCAATTCCACGTTCTCTTAGCTTTATATCCAAATCCGTTCCGGCAAATGCACTATAACGTGTTTTATCCATATAGTGTACATTTTCGTCATTTTTATGTTGTTCATACAAACCCTGTAAAGCTCCGAATAATTGACGCCCCTGTGTTCCTACTATATTATGCGGTGGAAACAGCTTTGCCTCCGGATGGAGTGTGTCTTCTTTTTGATGACAATCGATCGCAAAAACAACATAATCACCGGAAAGTATAAAATCGCTTGTTAGCTGGATAATTATATTTTCAATGTCTTGACCTGGTTTCCCACACGTTAATTTACCATCATCTGCAATAAAATCGTATGTATAATCAATATTAATTAATGCTTTTCTAGTCATCACAAAACACCCCTTATTGGCAATCTCGACACTATTGTACTATAAATTCTTAAAATAAGTGAAAATAAAACACCCATTTAATTACCGTAATCATTTTAAACAGCAATTAATGGATGTTTTTTTAAGATCTAAATCGTTTCAGAAACGTATTTAGAAATGATGAATATACCCACCATTAAAAGAAAAAACAGCATATCTTTTCCACTAACCTTCAACTCATGATAGAAAGTTCGATCCCTGCTTCCCGTGAATCCCTTTGATTCCATTGCAATTGCTGTTCGCTCTGCTTTTCGTATCGCACTTGCTAAAAGTGGAATGGTGTATTTTTTTAAAAGCTGTATTCTCCCTTTTATCCCTTTCTCCCAATGAACGCCTCGAATTCGATGGGCATTTCTAATAATCGTAAATTCATCCTTTAATAAAGGTAAAAACTGATAGCCTGCTAAAATTCCGTAGGCAAGCTTAGGGGGAAGTTTACATTGTTGAATCAGACTTAACATAAATTTAGTTGTATCTGTTGTTAATATAAACATTAAAGACAAGGCAGCAAAACAAAGAACACGTAATCCAAGTGCCAGTCCAGTATTCAGTCCGTAATCAGTAATCTCAAAAGGACCTAATTTAGCATAAGTGACGAAACTAGTATTACTTGGTGGATTCGAAAATATTGTTGTTGTCCACACATACCCAAAGGCAATGATAAAAAACGGTACAAATCGTATACACCATTTTTTCATCCCTACTTTACCAAAAAGAAATGTGATTAAGACCGTAAAAGACAAGTAAAGCAACGGAGTTAAAGGGTCAAATACAAAAGCTAAAAGGACAACAGAGACCAAAACGACAATTGCTTTTATACTAGGATTTAGTAACTGAAGCCGCAATTGGTTCACCCCTTATCCCATATGTATTCCAAATTGAATATAATAATGGATTTTCAAGGTTTGCTTTCTCCACAATTTCACTATTTTCTAAAAATAGCTCATGAGGTGTTCCTTGAAACACTACTTCCCCTTCGAAAAGAACGATGACTTGATGAGCAAATTTCGCCACAATTTCCATATCATGAGTCACCATCAACGCCGTCATCCCAATGTTCACTCTCGATTGAATAATTTTCATCATTTCATTCGTCGCTTTCTCATCCTGCCCAAAGGTTGGCTCATCTAATATAAGGAATTCCCGTTCATCCACTAGCATCGTAGCTACACTTAAGCGCCGCTTTTGCCCTTGACTTAATATGAAGGGATTATGATCCTTTAACCGAAGTAAACGAAAATCTGAAAGAATATTAGCTACCTTAGAATCGATATCTTCTACTTTTTTCATTCTTGGACCAAAGGCTACTTCATCAAATACCGTATCCGCTATAAATTGATGCTCCGGATTTTGAAAAACGTAACCAATTGAATCCAACCTCACCTTTTCATCCAAATCCTTGAACAATTTATTCCCATAGAAAATCTCCCCTTGCTGTTCCTTAAGAAGTCCCGCCAACATCAAAGTTAATGTAGATTTACCCGCACCATTCGGACCTACAATCGCTGTCCATTCACCCTTATTTATTGATAAATGGATATTTTTTAAAATTTGTTTCTCCCCCCGGGAAAAGGAAACGTGTTTCATTTGGATTAACGGCGGTGTTGGGAAATCATTTACTGCCTGTAATGGAAAAGAAGTGTCTACCTCATCTAACTCTTCCATTAATTCATCCACTGTTAATGGATAAAAGTTTTCTCGCACCTGTTGACCGAATAGTGTCACCTTTGGGAGGCATATTCCAAGATCTTTCATATCATCAAAATGATGAACCAATCCTTTTTTCAATGAACCATCGTACATTAGTTGTCCGGATTGTGTAAAAACAAGGGTGCGATCAATAAAAGGAACCCAATAATCAAGTTTATGCTCTATGACGATGAGAGAAAAATTCATTTCTCTTTGCAATCTATCAATCGTTTCAGCAAAATCTTTTGTTGCCACCGGATCGAGCAAAGCAGTAGGTTCATCTAAAATCATCAATTCGGGTTCCATTGCCATCACACATGCAAGTGCCAGCTTTTGCTTCATTCCACCTGATAGGGTAGAAATATGAGCTTGTCTATACTTCTCTAAACCAACTAATGAAAGAGACCATTCTATTTTTCGTATCATTTCTTCTTTAGGTAATTTTATATTTTCTAAGCCGAATGCGATTTCATCCTCTACAGTGAGCATACAAAATTGGGAATCAGGATCTTGAAATACGACGCCAATTCGGCTGCTTAATTGTCCTGGTTTATAAGACTGAATCTCTTTCCCAGCATATTTAATACTCCCAGTCCTGTCCCCTTCAATTGAATTTGGAATCAGCCCGTTTAAACAAAGTGCTAACGAACTTTTGCCGGAGCCACTTGGTCCTAATAATAGAAGTTTTTCACCTTTATTTATGGAAAAGGAGATATTGTTTATAATCGATTGCTCCTCATAAGATAATGAAAGATTCCTAACTTCTAATAAAGGTTCCCGTATCTCCATTTCAATCACGCTACTTTTCTCTTTTTCATCTCTTTGCCTAATGGCATTCCATTAAGCACTCCTGTTTTTGCCAATCCTTCACTTATATACTTACCTAATAATCCCGCAAGGAGCGCACCAGAAACCATTCGTATCGCTAGCATGGATAAAACATACGATGGTGATAGTGTTGCAAATCCAGAGATAAAATACCCCCAAGCAAAACTAAATATCGCTGAACCAACTCCGGCAAGCATTAACACCCATGTTGAATAACGCTTCCAGCCAGTTGCGGCAAACACAACCTCAGCCCCTAAACCTTGGATCATTCCAGAGATTAATAGTCTTGGACCAACTGCATTCCCTATTAAAATTTCCACAAATGCGGCGATCGTTTCCGCCAAAACCGCTGCACCTGGCTTGCGAATAATATTTGCAACAATGATAGAAACGATAAACCATATCCCAAATATCGGTTCATAACCGATCGGTCCGACTAACCCAAAGAAAATATTCCCTACTTGGGTAAATAATAAATATACGATGGCAAAGACAATTCCTAACACTGACATCACAACAATTTCCCGCAGACTCCATTTAGACATCACTTTTTCCCTCCTTATTTCTTTTTCCTCGAAGGACTATTCGCCGAAATATTGACTGTCATTGTTACGTGCTTAACTTTTTCCTGAGTATAATTAAATGCATGCTCGAGTGTTGTAAACACATCATGCGCATCGCCGTCCAATCTGCTGGCATAGTGAATTCCTCCAGTAAATGTGTTTTGTTGTTTGGCGATATCCACAACATCTGCAATGATTTGCATATAGTTTTCATTATTCATCGGATATAACGCAAATTGTGTAGGCGCTTCAATATGAATATTTTTTACTCTGTCTTCATTCATCCGAACATCGTCCTCGGACATATACACATCTCCATCTAAATCTCCCGGGCATCCAATTGAAAATGTTCCATTTAAGACAACATGTTTTTCAGTATTAGCCGCAATTAAATAGATAGCTTTTGCAACGTCAAACACATGCTCCATTTTCCCACGGATTACTGTACTAATATCATCCGTTTTCACCCATACTTTAGTGGTGTCGACCCGTTGAAGCGTAGATAAAATAATATCTACAAATTCATCCGCCATCGGATAAAGGGAAAAACGAAAACCTACAATTCTACTTGTTCCACATACTTCTGTCATAACCATTCTCCTCTCTTTTTTTGGAGAATAAAAAAACTGCATCTCTTGGAAGATGCAGTAGTATACGAATAGATGCAAATCAATGAATGATTCTACACCAATACTACTACACTTCCCCACGCTAGTATTATCTAGATCGGGTAATAAGGGATCGGAACGCACTTCCACGTTCACATCTCAGCTTTTTCAGCACCCCTAGTGTAGATAGGTCATATGCAGTTTTATTATTCGCCCTTATCATACATGACAAAAAATCATGTGTAAAGTTACTTTAGCATTATTTGTTTATTCTCAGCATACCAAACTATTCTAGGAAAATATCCATAATGCAATTTCATTCAACAAAGTGATAAAATATACAACTTTCTATTTCCATTCTTTCCGGTTTATGATATCTTTATATAGTTATTAATATAATTTTTTATTTATAAATATCCATTAATTTTATTCGAAGTTGATTTCCGCTGCAGGTGCTCGCTTTCCGCGGGCGGTTCGGGAGCCTGTTTAGCTCCGGCGGCTATCGACTAGCGAACTTCCGGTCACCTCCCTACGATAAGTCATCATCGATTCGTCCTTTAGGACTCATCGTGATTCCTTTATCTCAGTCGCTGCCCTCCAGTTCGTACGTCGATAAGCAAGCCGCCTATGCTTTTCGAACTCCTCGGCGCTTATCGCGCCTGAGGGGTCTCCCGTATACCGTTTTTCCCGCAGGAGTCTCGCACCTTCCGCTCCAATCAACAAGACGTCTAAATCAAGATTGAACTTTAAACAAAGCCATTAGTTTAAACATGGTTATTTTAAGGGTATGAATGGATTACGGAGGGTTTATATAGATGGAGAATCAAAATGGAGGATTACAACGTAGTTTAAAAGCACGACATTTGACGATGATTTCATTAGGTGGATCCATTGGTACCGGGCTGTTTCTAGGAAGCGGATCTGCTATTTACCAAGCAGGACCAGGCGGCGCACTGCTTGCCTATATGATAATTGGTGTCATGGTGTATTTTATTATGACGAGCCTTGGTGAACTAGCTTCTTTCATGCCAACAAGTGGGGCATTTAGCACCTATGCTACCCGCTTTATTGATCCAGCACTTGGATTTGCATTAGGGTGGAACTATTGGTACAGCTGGGCGATCACACTTGCGGCAGAACTTTCCGCATCAACATTAGTCATGAAATTTTGGTTCCCAGATAGTCCATCATGGTTATGGAGCGGACTTTTTATCTTGATTATTTTTGGACTGAATATTCTCTCTGTTAAAGGCTATGGCGAGGGTGAGTATTGGTTCTCTTTCATTAAAGTTGCTACCATCATTATTTTCATTATCGTAGGTATTTTAATGATTTTAGGTATTATGAAAGGCGATGCCATTGGCTTTAAAAACTTCTCAATTGGGGACGCTCCCTTTCACGGTGGCCTACTAGCAGTTATTGGTGTGTTTCTTACCGCAGGATTTTCTTTTCAAGGAACAGAAATTGTCGGTGTAGCTGCAGGTGAAAGTGAAAATCCGAGAGAAAATGTGCCTAAAGCAATCAAAAGTGTATTTTGGAGAATTCTTTTATTTTATGTACTTGCAATTCTCGTTATAGGTTTAATTATTCCTTATACAACAAAAACCCTGCAAAGCGAAGACATCATGGTCAGTCCGTTTACGTTAGTGTTCAAAAAGGCCGGACTCGCATTTGCCGCATCATTAATGAATGCAGTCATCTTAACAGCCGTTCTATCAGCTGGAAACTCAAGTCTTTATGCATCTACAAGAATTTTATATGCTTTGGCAAAAGAAGGACAAGCTCCTAGGTTTTTTGGTAAATTAAATAAGCGTGGAGTTCCAGTCGCCGCTCTTATTGCGACAACTTTAGTGGGAATGCTCGCATTTCTAGCATCAGCTTTTGGTGATGGAGCGATTTACATGTGGCTGTTAAACGCTGCAGGGATTACTGGTTTCATTTTTTGGCTCGGTATTGCTGCCAGTCATTATCGGTTTAGGAAGGCTTATATCGCTCAAGGACATGCACTTGAAAAGCTTCCATACCGTGCAAAACTATATCCGTTCGGTCCAATTCTCGCTTTTGTCGTTGGATTAGTTGTCATACTAGCCCAAGACTATCAAGCATTTCTTGGTGATAAAATAAATTGGATGGATCTGATCGCCGCTTATCTCGGTATCCCATTATTTATCGTTATGTGGTTAGGATTTAAATTTATTAAGAAAACAAAAGTGGTTCCTTTGAAGGAATGTAAGATTGATATGGATGAGTTTAAGTGAACTACTGTATAGGCATTTTTGTATAAAAATGCCGTGGTAAACATAACCTTTGTAAAAAACAGGTTATTCAATGTTGGTAATTAGCCTGTCCTAACGCCCTAGACTTTGAGAGGCAAGAAGCCGATCAAGGTCTAGGGCGTTTTGAATAAAGTTTATTGTTGTTATGCATTGCATCGACTATATGATAATTCTTTTATTAGTTGTTCGGCTCTGTTATCTTAACAATCGATATGATAGGATTTCGGTATCGAATAATAAACCATCCATATCAAATATAATAAGCTGGATTTGCTTCATATAGGCTATCTCCTTTTCTATCCATTTTCAATAAATTTTGTCCATAATACTATATCTTCAAGAATTATGTTGTTAAATTATGAACTTCATTTTCCGACTAAATATTTTCGTATCATTTTTTACTTTTTCTATATTGATTCGGTGTTATCCCCACTTGTTTTTTAAAAAGTCTACAATAATAGGAAAGTTGCGAAATTCCACATTGTTCCGCAATTCGTTCTATTGACCAATCAGTATAGATTAAAAAGGCTTTTGATTGTTCAATACGGATGCGATTTAAATACTCAATTGGTCCATATCCAAACACTTGAACCATGCAACGTGCAATAAATTTTAAAACTTCAATTTCATCCTGATTTACGGTTTTCTCATAGTAGTATTTATCGGTTCGTTCAAATCCATTTTGCTTTGCAAGTTCCGTGTGTTTTGCAAGTAAAAAG
>NZ_NAZB01000024.1:0-15849 GCF_003055045.1 Heyndrickxia sporothermodurans | reverse complement strand
AAAATTTTATACATTCTCTTATTTTGTTTATCATGTACCTCCTTAACGCTTTATGAGGCACTTCTTTCTTTTATTTTGTTTATCATGTACCTCATAAGTGCTTTATGAAGCACTTCTTTCTTTTATTTTGTTAATCATGTACCTCATATTCGCTTTATGAAGCACTTCTTCCTTTTATTTTGTTAATCATTTACCTTATGAACATTGCATGAGGTACATTTTTCATAAAATATTGTTAATGTTATGATTCCTACAATAAAAATAAGCCCTCTCACTGAGAAGGGCTTTACATTTTTTTAACTAAACACCTTTTCTTCTTCCTGTTTAAAAAAGCTCTTCATCGCATGAAAGACGTCTGCTTTTTGCTTTAAAATAAAATACCTGAATTTTTCGTTTTTGATATTTTTATAAGCAGACATAAGCGTAGAATGGCGATTGTATTGGTTGACTTCCCCGTATCCAAACATATTTGATACTTTCATTAGCTCTTCGACTAGTTTGACACAGCGCGGATTGTCGGAGGTAAGATTATCTCCGTCTGAGAAGTGGAATGGATAAATATTGTAGCGAGATGGTTCGTATTTTTCATCGATTAAACTGATTGCTTTTCGGTAAGCTGAGGAGCAGATCGTTCCACCACTTTCACCTTTGGAAAAGAAGTCTTCTTCTGAAACAACTTTTGCTTCCGTATGGTGGGCGATGAATTCGATATCGACTGTTTCATATTTTGTCCGTAAGAAGCGGGTCATCCAGAAAAAGAAGCTGCGGGTCATATATTTTTCCCAGACGCCCATGGAACCACTCGTGTCCATCATTGCGAGAACGACAGCCTTAGATTCGGGCTCTTGAATTTCATTCCACGTTCTAAATTTTAAATCTTCTTGGACGATTGGATGAAAACTTGGTTTTCCACTGATCGCATTTCGTTTGAATGCTGTCATCATCGTTCTTTTTTTATCAATATTGCCCATTAATCCGGTTTTGCGGATATCATTAAATTCGATATCTTCAACCGTATTTAAATCTTGCTCTTTTCGTTGTAAATTCGGTAATTCTAATTGTTTAAATAATGCCTCTTCAAGCTCCATTAACGATACTTCTGCTTCATAATAATCTTCTCCCGGCTGATCGCCCGCTCCATCACCTTTTCCTGGTCCTTTTTGTGGAGCGCCATCGCGTGCGACAACATCACCCACCTGACTTTCGCCGTCCCCCTGACCGACATGCTTATTCTTATCATAATTATAGCGTATTTTGTATTCATCCAATGATCGAATCGGAATTTTGACCACATCACGGCCATCTGACATGATGATGCTTTCTTCTGTTATAAGGTCAGGCAAATTATTACGAATCGCTTCCTGTACCTTTTCTTGATGTCGTTTTTGATCATCATGTCCTTTACGGTGGAGGGACCAATCTTCACTTGAGATAACAAACTGCTTGTGCTCTGAATCAGTCATAATATTCCCCTCCTACATTTTTTAGAAAACTTTCACCATATTTCCCTTATTTGCATACAATATTTTGGCTGTGTATTTAAGGAATGCATAAAAAAATTATGGATTACTTTATCCTATGCAAAAAGTTAAGATTATTTACAAAAAATTATTATAATAAGGTAATTGTCTATTTAGGTTGGACGAGCTATGATTAATTATTTTTACTAAAAAAAGAAGCTATTGAATCTAGCCCCTCATAAACGATGATTATATTATAGTAACTTTTCAGAAAATCAAATAACTTTCACCAAATTTCATGTTAAAATTATGTTATGTAACTAGCCGGGTGGGAGGTTGCCCTAACCCTTTCTCTTTTATCTTCAAGAGAAGGGAGGTGACCGATATGGATATTCTAATTGCCGTACTAGTGGAAGCAGTTAAGACACTTGTCACTCAGACAATTGTTATAATATTCAGCATAATATCCACTAATGAACGCAAAAAGAAAACCACCCGCACTTCGTCCAAAAGAATCGGGAGGTCTTCTAAAAAGAAATATTAAAATTTAGGAGCAACCGACCACTTTGGATTGGTTACTAGGCGAGATGTTCTCACAGCATCTCGTCTTTATTATATATTCCTCATTATAACATAATTATTCCAAGTTAATAACAACAAAAAATGAATTTGGGGAATTTCCTTTAATATTGCTGACAAAAAAATGAATCTTTATTTCCAAGTTCATTTCATGAGTAAGGAAAGCTTACATTTATTTGTTTATTAACTTATCATATTTTAAAACATTAGTTTTAGGAGGATAAGACTCACGTATATAGTCGTACCATACTTTTACTTTATCTCCTGAATTGATTTCATCCTTATTTATTATATTTAGCTTTATTACGTTTAAATATTCCTCTCTTAGTTGCTTAAGATTAAAACCATCTATGTTAATATTTGATTCCCCTTCAATTAACCATATTCCCTCCTCTCCTTTATAAATAATTCCTTTTAATGTTCTTTGTTCACTAGGCTTTTGAAACTCTGATAACAAAGGTGAGTCATCTACTGAATTTTGATTATCGCATCCAATTAGTGGAAAAATAACTAGTGCGATAATAAGAAAATATTTCAGTTTTTCTCCCCCCTGTTTCTATGCATAATGTTTTAGATGGCAAAAAAGCTTATTTTTCTTCCATATAAAAATATTATATATAATAAAATAAGGAGGATTGTAGATATTTGATATTTAAAAAAAGAACCAGCCCATAGGCTGATCCCTAATTATCGATTTAACAAGCTTCCTACATATCTTAACAGCTCATTTGCGGAAGTTGAGTTGTAGCCATGCTCATCAATTAAACGCGCGACTACTTCGTTAATCTTTTTCAGTTGCTGTTCATCCGGTGTTTTCGAGGAGGTTGTGATTTTTACAACATCTTTTAAATCGGCGAAAAGTTTCTTTTGAATCGCTTCACGGAGGCGATCATGGGAATTATAATCAAATCGTTTTCCTTTTCTTGCATAGGCGGAAATACGGATAAGAATTTCTTCTCTGAAAGCTTTTTTGGCATTTTCGGAAATACCTATTTGTTCTTCAATTGATCTCATTAGCTTTTCGTCCGGATTGATTTCTTCTCCGGTTAATGGATCATACAGCTTTGCCTTATTACAATACGCTTCGACATTATCAAGATAGTTATCCATTAATGTTTTTGCAGATTCTTCATAGGAATAGACGAATGCTTTTTGAACTTCTTTTTTGGCAATTTCGTCGTATTCTTTTCGAGCTAAAGAAATAAAGTTTAAATATTTTTCTTTTAATTCGGTCGTGATGGACGGATGCTGATCTAAGCCTTCCTTTAAAGAACGAAGTACATCTAGCGCATTAATTGAAGAAACTTCTTTACGGATAATGGTGGATGAAATTCGGTTAATGACATATCTCGGATCGATTCCACTCATTCCTTCTTCCTGATATTCCTTTTTTAATTCATCGATATCTGCAGAATTAAATCCTTCCACACTTTCACCATCATATAATCGCATTTTTTTAATGAGGTCGATATCTCCGCGCTTTGGTTCCTTTAGTCTTGTCAGAATCGAAAACATCGCCGCAATTTTTAATGTATGCGGGGCAATATGGACATTGGCCACATCACTTTCATTAATCATCTTTTCATAAATCTTTTCTTCTTGTGTAACTTTTAAATTGTATGGAACAGGCATGACGATGATTCGTGAATGAAGGGCTTCATTTTTCTTGTTTGAAATAAATGAACGATATTCCGTTTCATTTGTATGGGCAACAATAAGTTCATCAGCCGAAATTAAGGCAAACCTGCCCGCTTTAAAATTCCCTTCCTGTGTTAATGAAAGTAAATGCCAAAGAAACTTTTCATCACATTTTAGCATCTCTTGGAACTCCATTAACCCACGGTTCGCTTTATTTAATTCCCCATCAAAGCGATAAGCCCTTGGATCGGATTCGGATCCATATTCGGCAATGGTGGAAAAATCAATGCTTCCTGTTAAATCAGCGATGTCTTGGGACTTTGGATCAGATGGGCTAAATGTACCAATACCCACCCTTCGATCTTCAGAAAATAAAATTCGTTGAATCATGACATCTTCGATTCGACCGCCATATTCCTCTTCCAGGCGCAGCATGTTTAATGGCGAAAGATTTCCTTCGATTCGTATTCCATATTCCTCGTAGAATTCTTCCCGTAAATGATTAGGGATGAGGTGGAGAGGATCTTCATGCATTGGACACCCTTTAATTGCGTAAACTGCACCATTCTCTGTTCGTGTATATGCCTCCAGACCCCTTTTTAGCATCGTTACTAATGTGGATTTTCCCCCGCTTACAGGACCCATTAATAATAAAACACGCTTACGGACATCTAAGCGTTTTGCTGAAGGATGGAAATATTCCTCGACTAATTTTTCTAATGCTTCCTCTAAGCCAAATAATTGATTGCTGAAAAATCGATACTTCTTCCTACCATTTTCTTCTTCAACACCAGCATCTTTAATCATATTGTAAACACGAGAATGTGCAGACTGTGCTACCCATGGCTTTTCTTTCAGTAATTCTAAATATTCTCCAAATGTACCTTCCCACTGCAATTTTTCCTCTTCTTCTCGATAATGTTCTAGTCTTTTTAAAATATCCATAAGTACCTCCCCTTGTCACTTGTTGAGAGACGATTAATATACTTTATGCTCGTTATCAAAAGAACATGAGTAGAAAAGACAAGAAGTTAGCACCATATTATGGAATAATTTTTAAGTTATCATCGGATTGTCTAGAAAAACTTAGAGGAATCATTCACTTTATATTTGAAATAGGCTATAATAACAAAAGAATTGTATTAATTTTGAAGGAGGCTTACATAACTATGGGAACATGGGTGATTATAGCTGTTGCTATTGCATTTTTAGCCGCTATCTTTACAGCGGGATATGATGATAAGCCAGGTACAAGCAAATAATAAAAAAATCTTCCACTTGGAAGATTTTTTTATTATTTTAAGTTAGGAAATCCCTGCTGTCTCAATGCTTCATATACTAAAATAGCTGCGGTATTTGAAAGATTTAATGATCGTACATTGTCATTCATTGGGATTCGTAAAAAATGGTCCTTATTATTAATTAATAAATCTTTCGGCAACCCCGTTGTTTCTTTTCCGAACATAAAGTAATAATCTTTATTTACATCACTATAATCAAACGCGGAATGAGGTTTTTCACCAAATGTTTCAATATAATAAAACTCTCCATTTTCATTTTTTGCAAAAAATTCATCAATGGAATCGTAATAGGTTATATTCACATGATGCCAGTAATCGAGTCCTGCTCTTTTTAACATTTTATCATCTGTAGAAAAACCAAGAGGTTTAATTAAATGTAATTTCGTGTCTGTTGCTGCACATGTTCGTGCAATATTTCCAGTGTTGGCCGGAATTTCTGGTTGATATAAAACAACATGTATTGCCACTTTTGTCACCTCATTATTAAACTTTAGCCTTACCATTATATCATAAGGTGAAAATGATTAAGCATTGTCAATAATCGTAAAAAATTTATATTTAATATTTGGTGTGTATGCAGAGGAATCTTCATACGCCCAATAACGCATCCGACTGTTATACGTATGGGCGTTAACGAGAGGCATTCCATAAGCATCTTTTCCGGTCACAATCGTGTTATGATCAAATCGTCCGTCCCCTTGGAAATCATAACAGATGACATCACCTAATTGTAGTTCATCTGGTGAACTTACTTCACGGGCCTGCAAGCCCGATTTTGATGTAGACAAATATAACCTCAACGAGTTGGCGATACTCCAACTATAGCTCCAGCTATTTCCCCTCATCCACCAGCCCTTACTTTTGTTTGGATAACCACGCATTGGTGCCCCGCCAGTGTGTAAGCATTGAGAAATAAAATTTGTGCAATCGACATCAAATTTTTTATAAGCTGGGTTATAACTATTCCACCAACGTTCCGCATATTGAACGGCCTTTAACCGATCATAGCTGTAGGAAATGCGTACGTCTTCCCGTACAGTTGAAAAATCAGCATCCGTTTTTTCCAGATTTAAAATAATATCCTCATACTCAATTTCTCTTGTATCGTATAGTTTATTTTTATAAAACGATGCAATATGGTGCTCGAGTTGTTCCTCGACATACATTTTTTCTTTTTGCTTAATTAAATATTGCATATGGACGTCATAATTAATATAAGTATGGTTGTCATCTTGCTGTTTATCTGTAATGTTAGTAATCGCCTTCACCTTAACAATTTCAGCATTTCTTTTCGCAGCCGAAGCGATTTTTTTGGTCACTTTTTCATTTCCGCGGACATCGTTCTCCTTTACATATGCTTCTACAAGTGATTCGATATAGGCTTTTATCTGATCTTTCACCGTCATCCCTCCTCGTATTCATACATATGTAGAAAGATATTTTTCAATACAAATCTGAGGGGGATTTTTAAACTACAGGATTGTTTATTCTAACAAAAAAATCATCAGGTTTTTACCATGTAAATAATCAATCAAATTTTTGTTATAATGAAACCAATAAACAATTGGAGGTTTTCATTTTGAATGTAAATATGGAAAAGACAATTGTAAGCTTTTTAAAGGAAAAACTTTCATCCTCTCTCATTTATTTATTTGGATCAACAGTCAAAGGAACAGTTCATAACGGAAGTGACATCGACATAGCCTTTTTAAGTGAAAAAAAATTGGATACATATGATTTGTTTATGATGGCGCAGGAACTAGCTGAAAAATTAGAACGTGAAGTAGATTTAATTGACTTAAGCCAGGCAAGTACCGTATTTCAAGCTCAAATTATTCAAACAGGAAAAGTCATTTATTGTAATAATGAGACTGAAAAAGCTCAATTTGAGATGAAAACGTTAAAAATGTATGCGAAGTTGAATGAAGAGCGTTCAGAAATATTACTTAATATCGAAGGGAGTGGATCCATTTATGAAAAATGATGTGATATTAAATAAAGTAAGTATTATTGAGCGTTGTTTGAAACGAATTCATGAAGAGTATCAAAACAACCCGGAAAATCTAGAGAATTTTACAAAACAAGATTCCATCATTTTAAACCTTCAGAGAGCGTGCGAAGCCAGCATCGATTTAGCCATGCATATCGTAGCCGAGAAAAAGCTTGGATTGCCACAAAACAGTCGAGATGCTTTTACTTTTTTAGAAACTGAAGGTGTCATCCCTTCCTCTTTATCCCAGAAAATGAAGGCAATGATTGGATTTAGAAATATCGCTGTCCATGACTATCAGGAGATCAGTTTAGTGATTCTTCAAAAAATTATAGACAATCACTTAGTTGATTTCATGCAATTCACTAAGACAATTCTTTTATACTAAATTTTAGTTTCAATATCATATACACGCACAAATAATATGCTTTAGTGCATTTTTAAACAATATAAATGACTGCTCCGTGTTTTCAATTTCTGAGAAAAAGGGTATAATGGAGTTGAAAATGTAGAAATTAAAAAGACCAAAGGTGCGCCAACACCTCTGGTCTTAGCAATAGCCCTTCAAGGGCAACTCACACTATTAGGTCAGAAAAAAGTAACCAACCCATGTGCTTGCTAGGCGTTCTATGGGCGGTTACTTTTTTTGTTGTGACAGTATGGCTACAATTAAAGTTGCAAAAGAAACCATCAAGACTAACGTCTCATAAACTGTCATGCTATCACCCCCTTTCAAAGAAGGGAGTGAGTTACCACCCATGAAAGCCCTATTGCTTATTCTATTATAACATTTTTGTGCCTATCATTTTCGAAAATGGGCTAAAAGAAAAGCGGAAGCTCTCTTAGCTGACAAGCAAATGTTTATTAGGAACATTAAACCTAAAAAACTTCTTACTTAAAAAAAATAGACAAAGTGTCTTCACTTTGCCTTCATACTACATAGGGATATTCCCTTTTCTATTTCCTTTAATACTTCTGGATCTCTCTCGGTCTTTTCGGCTTTGTGCAGTGATTCTTTCGCATCTGTTCCGCCAATTTTCCCAAGTGCCCAAGCTGCGGTACCACGTAAAACGGGTCTTGGATCATCTGTCAGCACTTTAATTAAATCCGGAACTGCTGATTCTTCTTTAAAATGTGCTAGAGCAATAATTGCATTTCGTTGAATTGGCTTCTTCCCTCTCCATGATCCTGATACTGGACCAAAATCTTCCTTAAATTCGCGGTTACTAATAGTCAATAATGGAGTGAGTTTCGGCTTTGCAATTTCGGGATTGGGCTCCATTTCCTCATGAAAATGAAAATTCATTCCTTTATTTTTCGGGCAACTTGTTTGGCAAGTATCACAGCCATAAAGACGATTTCCTAATTCCACGCGAAACTCATCTTCTAGGAACCCTTTCGTTTGCGTTAAAAAGGCAATGCAGCGTTGGGCATTTAATTGTCCTCCCTGTACTAAAGCTCCCGTCGGGCATGCATCAAGACATTTAGTACATGAACCACATTGATCCTCAATTGGTTCATCAGGTTCAAACGGAAGATTTGTGATCATTTCTCCTAAATACACATATGATCCGAATTCTGGTGTAATAATAGAACAATTTTTTCCGCTCCACCCAATACCAGCTCGTTCAGCCACAGCCCGATCGACTAATTCGCCTGTATCGACCATTGATTTGAATCTAGCTTCCGGGACTTTTTCTGCAATAAATTGTTCTAGTTGTCTTAATTTATCTCTCAAGATCGTATGATAATCGACACCCCAGGAAGCACGACAAAATATCCCCCGCCGTTCGCCTTTCTTCCCTTTAGGTGCATCGTTCATTCTTGAAGGATAAGCGAGTGCGATCGCAATAATTGATTTTGGTTGTTCGAAAATGAGGGAGGGATCTACACGTTTTTCAATATCTTTTTCCTCAAACCCTGATTGATACCCAAGTTCTTGCTGACGGATTAAGCGATTTTTCATTTCGGTAAATGGATCCGCCGTTGTAAAACCAATTTTGTCTATTCCAATTTCTTTACTGTAAGAAATAATTTCATCTTTTAATTGTTTTACATTCATCTTGATCCCTCCTTTCTTTATATGTACATAAAAAAACGCAATACCCCGTTCTTCATGGAAACGAAACACTGCGTTATTGATAAAGTTATGTATGGAGCGGGTGATGGGAATCGAACCCACGACAACAGCTTGGAAGGCTGTAGTTTTACCACTAAACTACACCCGCATATTTATTATTTCAAAATATCTTTTGTCCTTAACTCGACTTTTTTATTATACAAAGTTCTACAACATTTTGCAAGTATTATTTTTAACTTTTTTGATTGGATATTGGCGAATACCAATATCCAATCTTCTTGTTAGTTGTTTACTGATACAATTGATTCAGCAATATGGCCTGATTTATTCACTTTTGTTTCTAAATAAAATTGATTATAGTCAGATTTTCCTCCCCATAACGGGATATGATGATCCGCTAGTAAGCCCGATTTCTTTAATGCAGCCAGTTTTTTCGGATTGTTTGTAATGAGTGTGACAGGCTTTGAACGTAATGTTTGTAGCACTCGAATGGCTTCTTCATAGGATCGGCTGTCATCACTAAACCCTAGAGCAAGATTGGCTTCGACTGTATCAAATCCTTCTTGCTGTAGAAGATAGGCTAATGATTTTGAAAATAATCCAATTCCTCGTCCTTCATGATTGGCAAGGTAAAAAAGAGCCCCGCTTTTATTTTCAACGATCATTTTCATTGATTGTCTTAATTGATAGCCGCAATCGCAACGCTGACTGCCAAAAATGTCGCCGGTATGGCAAATGCTGTGCATTCTTACGAAAGGATTGTCCGCTTCTTTCATATTTCCATATACAAGTACAGATGATTGCTGTAAGGAAGCAAAATCATATGTTGTTAATGAATCTAGAATTTCTTCTTTCGTCTCATTATTATTCAATGTTATCCATGTATACCAATGAAAGTGAAAAATTTGATCATCTAGTTTCACTGGCAAATTAATAGGGCCTACTAGGCAAATATCTTTTTTGTCTGGTTCTGAGATCATCGTCATTTTATCTATAAGAAGATGCTTTACATCTGTTGAAATCATTGTGTTCTCCTCTTTTACATTAGAATCTTTATAATGTAAAGCAAGTTTATTATAAGATGATGGGCGGGTCAAGGAAAGAAGATTGCCAATGAATGTAGCGGACATCATTTCCACTATTTTGTAAAAATGCGTTAGAAATAAACAAATGGCCGTTCCTTTCCGCTTCAGGCACTTGCTTTCCGCGGGGCTGGCGATGAGCCTCCTCATCGCTCCGCTCTTGCGGGGTCTCATCTGTCCAGCATATCCCGCAGGAGTCAAGTGCCTTCCGCTCCAATCCACTCTGTGCGTCTAATAATTCTAATAGAAATGACATTTTAAAAAACAGACCTATTATAAATAAGGATCCACTGTCTACTTAACATTTTTTTATAAAAACAACTTTCAAATAATTCCCCTCTGGAAATTCTTTAATCGTGCGAAAATCGTCTGGTAGTGAGAATTCTTCTAAAATTTTATAGTTTTCTCCTGTTTCCTTAAAGGCGGATTCAATAAAGCCTTTGAATTTTCCCATTCCGAAGGAGCTGGAGTTCGTTGAAGCGACGATTACGCCATCGTCTTCGGTTATTGCGATTGCTTCTTTTAATAGATTTTTGTAATCTTTTTCCGCACTGAATACATATTTTTTCGAACGTGCAAAGCTTGGTGGGTCAAGGATGACCATGTCGAACTTAAGCTGTTTCCTCACGGCATATTTAAAGTAATTGAAAACATCCTCCACAATAATTTGTTGGGCTTCATCATCAATTTTATTAATACGAAATTGTTCAATTGTCTTACTCTTGCTACGATTTGCTAAGTCCACACTAGTCGTTTTGGTTGCTCCGCCAAGTGCGGCAGCTACGGAAAAGGCGCCCGTATAGGAGAATGTGTTTAATACGGTTTTACCTTTTGCATATTTATCTTTGATTGTTCTTCTTACGTCCCGTTGATCTAAAAAGACGCCTACCATCGCACTTTCATTTAAGTAAACGGCGAAGTTCATTCCATTTTCTTTGACGATGATCGGAAATTGTCCCCTTTCCCCTGAAACAAAATCATCTTCTTCAATATACATTCCTTTTGTATCAAATCGCTTTTTTTGATAAATCGCTTTAAACTTTGTGATATTTTTTAATGAGGAAATGATTTGTTCACGAAAATGGTAAATCCCTTTACTATACCAGTGTATTAAATAATAACCATCAAAATATTCAATCGTTATCCCGCCAATTCCATCCCCTTCGCCATTAAACACGCGAAAGGCTGTTGTTTCGGGATTATTATAGTAATGCTCTCTTTTAGCGAAGGCTTTTTTTAGTTTGTTTTCGAAAAAGAGCTGATTTATTTGCTCGTTTTCTTTTTGACTAAGGACCCAGCCTAGCCCTTTATTTTGCTTGCCATAATAGCCTTTAGCGATAAATCGGTTCTGTTCATCGACAAGGCGAATGAACATCCCTTCATCAGTTAGAACATTCGGATTCACAATCGTATCTTTAGATATAAGTGGATAGCCACTTTTGAATTTATTTACAAATTTCGCTTTTATTTTTACATTTACTTCGTTTTTCATTTTTTCATCCAATCTATTTTAAGACTTCTATCTATTAATATACATCCCTTTTTGTAAAAACAACAAATGAGATTACTAAAGAAACGAGTAACCATACGAATAAAACGAGTAAGGAAAAGGTTAGTGTCATTCCTTCAATTGGAGGACTTGATCCATTAATATAATTTGTCAGTTGTAAATTCACCATAAACAAGTATTTCGCGCTTTCCCATGAAGACACCATATTTACTAAAATCGCACCTGCAATCAATGCTGAAAGCATAATTCCCATCACGGCGGCCGTACTTCGTAACAGCACCGAAAGCATGAACGTCAAGCTGCCGACAACGACACACACAAACCAGGCAAGTCCAAATTCCATTAATATGTAAGTCCATTGAGGGATAAGGTGGACATTGGCAGTCAACAATTCCTCATTATTCGTTTGAAACCCCGTTAACATCGGCATATTCCAACCACTATAACCGAATACAACACCTGATATGAGATAAGCAAGAATTGCTACGCACAAAACAATAAAAGAAATTGAGTACAACAAAGCGATATATTTGCTTAATAAAATTTTCCACCTTTTCACAGGTCTTGTTAATAATAACTTAATCGTTCCGCCGCTTGCCTCAGAAGAAACGAGGTCGGCTGCGATAACCATCACTAACAGTGGCATGAGAAGGCCGATGGCATTTTCAATAAATACACGCATGAATGTCGGTGCCCCGGGTGCATTCGGATTTATATTGTGATCAAGATAGTATTGTTGTTGTCCTAATCTAATTTTAAAATATTTTTCATAATCCTCAGGAAGCCGACTTGATGATAACCGATTTTGAATATCAACAATCTCTTGTTGAAGCTGAATACGCCAATCCTTTGTTCCCATCTTTTCCTGGGTATTTTTCACTTCCTTGTATTGGGCATATGTAAAAATAGGGACGAGAAAAGCAACGATTAAAATAATGACAAAAAGGCGTTTCTTCCGAAAAAGTTTTAGTTGCTCATTATAAATTAAATTAATCAATGGCTTTTCCTCCCGTTATTTCTAAAAATAACTCTTCGAGCGTCGGGAAAACGGTTTTCATTTCCTTTACTTCTATATCCGCTTCAACTAATCTTTTATTCCAACCGGCAATTTTATCTGATAAGAAAGGAGTGATTAAGCTTGCATCTTCCCCTTCTTTAACAGTCGTTACTTCTTCCAAAAGTTGTTTTGCCTTTTTGACAGGAGTTACCTTCCAAATTACTCGTTCCTTGTCAGTAAATAGAGCGGAAACCGTATCTGTTCGGATTATTTCACCATTTGTAATGATGGCCACCCGGTCACATAATAATTGTATTTCACTAAGTAAATGGGAGGAAACGAGAACGCTTAATCCTTCTTCAGTTGCTAAGTATCGGATAAATTCCCTCATTTCCCTGATACCTGCTGGGTCAAGACCGTTTGTCGGTTCGTCTAGAATGAGGAGATGGGGATTACCGAGCAAAGCTTGGGCAATTCCAAGACGCTGCCGCATTCCGAGTGAATACGTTTTGACACGGTCATGGATCCGATTTGTTAATCCGACTAATTCAGTTACATGATACAGACGTTCATTCGAGATTGATGGATCCATTCTGGAAAAATACTCTAGGTTTTCCCAACCTGATAAATAAGGATACAATTCGGGATTCTCAACAATACAGCCGAGATTTTTCATCGCTTCTTTAAATTCTGTTTCAACGTTTTTTCCGGCAATGTATATTGCACCTGAGGTTGGCTTTATTAGGCCTACAAGCATGCGAATCGTTGTTGTTTTTCCCGCGCCATTTGGACCAAGAAAACCGAATACTTCCCCTTGAAACACTTCGAAATTCAATCCTTTTATAATCTCTTTCTTTCCAATTGTTTTTCTTAAATCTTTTACTTTTAAAGCAGGAACTTGACTCATTTTGACTTCTCCTCACTAAACGTAATCAGGGAAGCAACCCTTTCTGCTATTAACTGATACCCGGCTGCATTCGGATGAAATTTGTCGTTAAATAAATAATCATTCGTATTCAGTTCGAATAGATCGAATGTTGGTACATAAACAATTTCTTTGTAATTTGCGGCAAGTTCAGCAGAATCGAAATTCCATTGCCTTACAATCTTAGAAGTGAGCTTTGATTGTTCCATTTTCATAAATGGATTATATAAACCAATATGGAAGATTGTCGCTTTTTTATTGATTGAGCGTAAAGTTGAGTAAATGTTTTTTAAGTTTTTTAAATATGATTGTTCAGCCTTTTTCTCCTTATTCAAGTCAAGGTTCATTAATGCTTCCCCGCCTTGGAAAAGGTCGTTTCCACCAATCGTCAAAAGGATAAAATCTGCCTGTTTAATTTGACGCTGTATTTCAGATTGTTTTATTTGTGAAAGAAGCTGTTTGGATGTTTGTCCTTTTATCGCGCTATTGGTGAGCAGAAATTTCTTGTTTGCCTTCTTTTCCAGTCCGTCGATTAAATAACCTACATAGCCTTTTCCTTCTGGATCACCTGTTCCGCGCGTAAGTGAATCTCCTAGTGCTGCGATTTGTAATTGATGATTCGTTGTCATTTCGGGAGCTTCTGTAGCCTGTTTTGGTGGGCTGATTGTTTTTGCTTCTGTCCATTGATCCTTAAGTACCCACCCAAGACCAACAAGACACATAAGAGCCGAAATAACTGAAAAAAATGAAATGATCTTAATGAATGCTTTATTCATTTGAACAATCCTTTCTATATAAAATTTCCGATTTGTTGCTAGTAATTACAGAATAGCAAATGATGGGATTTATTCATAATCATTCATTTTACTTAATCTTAAAAATGGATATAAATGAATCATATGAATACATATTACGTAACTATTTTGCCATTTTTTCGTCCAATAGATTAAGAAGAACATAAGGATGTGATTATTTGAGTAGGTTGGTGAAATTAATTATTGTGCTTTGCATGACCATTACTTTTCTAATAGCGTGCAGCAGCGGGGATAGCAGCAGTAAATCTGCGGAGAACGGGAAGATAACGCAGGAGTCGAAAACGGATTATGCCAATGAGACTTCTACAGAAGAGAACCATGTTGAAGCGAATCAAGATAAAAAAGAGGAGCAAAGCAAACAATCTCAATCCCGCATGGTCATTTATAATGCGAGCCTCGACATGGAAGTAAAGAAAATTGCGCAAGTGCAAGATCAGATTAATAAAATGGTTGTTGAAATGGGAGGCTATACAATTCAACAAAATATGAATCAAAATAGTGAAGAACGCCAAGAAAGTTCATTAACGGTGAGAATTCCGCAAGATCACTTTCAAGCTTTCTTGGATAAGGTGAAAAAATTAGGGGTCCGCACGGAAAATCAACATATTTCCGGCCAAGATGTCACGGAAGAATATGTCGATTTAAAATCGAGATTAAAATCCAAGCAGGTGGTCGAAAAAAGACTAACTCAATTTATGAATGAAGCAAAGGATACAAAGACATTATTAGAAATTTCAAATGAACTCGCAAAGGTTCAAGAAGAAATCGAAACCATCCAAGGTCAAATGAAATATATAGAAAATCAAACAAGCTTGTCTACAGTTACAATAACACTTTTTGAAAATAAGGTGGTCGTTCCCGGATTAGAAAAAGATCAATTAAACACATGGGAAAAAACAAAAAAACAATTTATGAACAGCATTAATTTCATCGTTTCCTTCATTTCCGGGTTATTTGTATTTATTGTTGGTTATTTACCAGTGATTGTTATTCTTGGCTTAATTGGGGTCGTTATAACATTAATTTGGAGAAAGGCGAAAAAGAAATCGGGTAATACGGTTGATAAATAAAAACTTTATATTATTAATGTGGAATGGATGTTTATCGGTGGGATGATGCGGGAGGTGGGGGGAAAATTGCTATTATGTGCATGAATCTGTTTGATTTGATTCGAGTAGATAATGCTGGGTTTCTTTTGCTCTCCTGCATGTATCCTTTTTTCATGCATCTTGGCTTCATTCCTCTTCTTTGACGACCAAGATTCACTTTCTTCGGGCATCTTGGGTTTCATTCCTTCGCTTTGGCGACCAAGATTTACTTTCTTCATACATCTTGGGCTTCATTCCTTCGTTTTGACGACCAAGATTCACTTTCTTTATGCATCTTGGGCTTCATTCCTCCTCTTTGACGACCAAGATTTACTTTCTTCATGCATCTTGGGCTTCATTCTTAGTCAAGTCCATATTATTGTG